>CALBXO010000203.1 GCA_937890335.1 uncultured Pseudomonadota bacterium
TCGTCGGCGGCGCCCATGCCGAGGCCCGCCAGGTAGTCCACGAAGGTGGAGCCGACCACCAGCAGCAGGAACCAGGGGCTCGCCGCAGCATAGAAGATGTAGGACGCAACGATGAGGAACGCCACGCGCAGGAGCTTGGTCCGCGCGAGGGCCCAGTAGAGGAAGAAGACAGCGACCAGGAAGATCGCGTACTCGAGGCTGTGAAACAGCATCGGACGGCGTTTATACCAAAGCCGTCGGCAGCGCTACTGGAACATCGCACTGGACAAGACCGTTACCCGGGATAGGCTCGCAGGCGCGAGCGACAAGGACGTCCGATGCAACGAACCAAGCTGATTCTCACCTCACTGGCCGTGACCGTGCTCCTTGGAACCCCCGTGGTTTCGGGGGAGCGACCCACGACGGTCTACCCGCCCAAGTTGGCGGTCGATGCCGATGAACTCGGCGTCCCGACCCCAATTACCGACCCGAGCGACGAGGCGTTGGCGCAGTTTCACGAGAGCCTCGCGGCGACGGCGCGCAAGGAGAAGACCACACGAATCGTCGTCTGGGGCGCCTCGCATATGGCCGGAGATTCGTTCACGCGCCTGGTCCGACACCGGCTTCAGTCCGAGTTCGGCGACGCGGGGCCCGGTTTCGCCGTGCCGAACAAGCCGTGGCGCGACTACAACCACAAGGATCTCAACATCTCCTACGACGGAGACTGGGAGGCCTATTGGGTGGGACGTTGCTGCTCCCGCGATGACGGGATCTACGGCATCGCCGGGACGAGTTTTACCTCCGGCAACAAGAAGGCCTGGGCCAAGATCGAGACCGCGCGCCGCGAGGGGTTCGGCCATGCTGTCAGCAGCTTTGAGGTCTTCTATTACACGCAGGAGAGGGGCGGCGACCTCAAGGTCTACATCGACGGGCGCCTCAAGGACGTGATCGACACGAACCACGAGGTGGCCGGCCCCGCCTACAAGCGCTACGTCGTCCCGGACGGCCCGCACAACATCGTCCTCAAGCCCAAGGGCAACGGCGACGTGACACTGTTTGGCGTGGCCAGTGAGCGCGACGAGTTCGGTGTTCTGGTCGACACGCTCGGCATCAACGGCGCCAAGGCCACCTCACAGCTCAAGTGGGATGACGCGATCTTCACCGGCCATATGAAGAAGCGCAACCCGGACCTTCTGGTGCTGGCGTACGGCACCAACGCGACGGGGGACGAGGACACGCCGATCGCCACGTACGAGGCCGAGTTCGACCAGGTCGTGGCGCGGGCCAAGGCCGCGGCGCCGCAGGCCAGCTGCGTGTTGGTGGGCCCGTCGGATTGGCCCGTGAAGGTGGAGACCGAGATCCAGAACACCGGCAAGCGCAAGGCGCGCAAGAAGAGGCGCCGGCGGCGCAAGCCCAAGACCGTGACCGGTTTTCAGCTGCGCGAGCGGACGGGCATGGTGATCGACGTGCAACGTCGCGTCGCCCACAAATACGGCTGCGGGTACTGGGACTGGCGCGCGGCGATGGGCGGCGAGCTGAGCATGCTGAGCTGGCGCCACTCCAAGCCGGTCCAGGCCTCCGGCGACTACGTCCACTTCACGCGACGCGGCTACGAGAAGCTCGCCGAGCTGTTCTACGCGGAGTTGATGAAGGGGTACGTCGCGCCTGAGTAGGGCGGCGACCGGTTACTGCCGCCACTCAAGGCCAAGGCCGACCAGCGGTCCACCGTAGCCAATCTCCTTCACGCAGCCCTCGTAGCGGTCGCAATCCTTCTCACCGAACAGTCCGCCGCCGCCGACGCTGGGGCTCAAGAAGAGCGACCCGCTGTCGCCCGACCCCAGCACTCTGACCCGCAGGCCGATCTCACCGAACGCATAGCCCGTAGCGCCGCCGCCGCCTCGGGTGAACACCCAGAGTGCCTCGCCGGCCGGAAACTGCAGGGTGACGGTGGTGCCGCCGTAGTTGAACTGCTCGCTGTAGAACAAGAACGAGTTGTAGACCGCCAGGTGGAGGCCATCCTGCGAGCCCAGGCGGACCGCCTGGGCGATGGAGAGGCCCGATCGAACGCGGTCAAACTCCACTTGCGGCGTGTCGCCCTCCGCGTCGACGCTCGCCCCGAAGCCGTCCTCTACAGAGTCGTTGATTGCAGCCCAGCCGACGCCGAGCCCAACGCTGAACAGGCGCGTGTCGTAGGCGCCAATCACATTGCCGGACGCCGAGACGATGTTGCCGTCGTCCGCAAAGCCAAGTCCCAGCGGCTCAATTCGCAGCTCCGCCGACCAGGGTCCCTCAAAGCGCCGGCGCAGCGTCGCGTCCGAGATGGTGCCGAAGCCAAACGTGCCGAGCGCCAGGAACGGGCGCGCCGTGAACATGGCCTCCCAGACGTGACCAATGCGCGGCGGGGAGACCCGGTTGCTGGTGACGCGGGCGTCGGTTGGGCGGGCGAGCGCTCCCGGTGGCACTCGCTCGTTGATGCCCAGCTGCACTTCGGAGCGAGTGGCCGACACGGCCGTGACCTTGCCAATGAGGACCTGCTCCTCCTTGTTGGTCGTCTCGCCCCCAAACTGAACCTCCGTGCGCACGAAGATCTCGATGTGATCGCCGCGTTTGATCCCGTGCTCTGCGCCAAGACCCACAATGACATCGTCGGGGCGCACCTGGATCACTTCCGCCTCCGGCACGGGAACCTCAGGCTCACTCGTAGCCGGCGCGACGGGCTTGGACGGCGTATCCGGTGTGAGGGGCGCGGTGCCTTCGTAGGCGATCACGGCGGTGGCCAGCCGGCCCTGGACGATGGGCTGCGCCTCCATGCGCTGGACCTGGGCCCAGACCGCGCCGTCCACGAGAAAGACGGCCGTCACGGTCCCGCCCATGTCGCGAAGGGAGACCTGCTTGGGCGGCTGGGCGGACAGGGAGACGACAGCGACGCCTGACGCACCGCAGTTCACGTAGGCATTTCCGTCGTGGACGAAGACCGACGTACCGGTGCAGCCCAGGGCCACCTGGACGGGTGCCGCGTCGGCGCTCGCGGTGATGGTGAGTGTCTTGCCGCTCACACCGTACTCCTGCGCGCCGGCCGAGGCGGACAGGAGGAAGACGGTGAGGAAGAGTGGGATCGTCGTGGTGCGCATCCACGCATGCTGACTCTGCAATGTCGCGGGCGCAAGCACAGAGTGAATGTGCTGCGAAAAGCGACAGCTGGGGCGCCGTCGCCGCAGGGCCCGCTGGCCACGCCGCTGACCTGGACTTCTCGTCGATCCCGTCATTGACAGCGTCTGATCGTTGGCACGCCAAATGCTCAAGGCGGTGCTGGGTGGACGTTCTGCCCACAGGGATGGGAGTGGGATGATGATGAGAAGAATGCATGTGTTGTGGATGGCGGTGGCCATCTCGAGCGCCGCCTGCAGCGGCGAGACGGCGAAACCTGAGATTCTGGAAGTTGCGGCCCCCGCGGTGGGCAAAGCCGACGGCGGCGACCGCGCCGACAGTGGGTGCGCGGTGGTCTTGCGCAGCATGTCCCGGCCGTCCAACGGTCGTGGCGGGTGGGAGACGAATGGGAGCAATTGGGTCTGGCGAGGCCATGTCGACGTCCAGACCCAATCCGTGGACCCCGCCGGGTCCGTGAAGGTGCTGTACCGGTCGGCCTCGAACTTTGGGCAACCTTGGTTTGAAGTGAAGGCGGTCTCGACCGGCGAGCGCGCATCGGGATACGAGCGCTACACGTTCGCGATCTCCGACCACACCTTCGGACCCGGCATGAGCGGCTCATCGCTGCGGACGCTGTGGCTGGACGTGATCCCCTTTGTGGAAGACGGCCGCGGCCGGCTGTTTGACCACAACCGCGCGACCGACAAATTCACCAATGTCCGGGCCGACATCGACTCGCAGTGGTCGGTGCGCGCCAACCCCAACGTATGCCCGCGTTGGGAAGTGGCGGAGCCCGG
This sequence comes from uncultured Pseudomonadota bacterium, assembly GCA_937890335.1. GTDB lineage: Bacteria > Myxococcota_A > Bradymonadia > Bradymonadales > CALBXO01. The sequence continues at coordinate 3,924 of CALBXO010000203.1, forward strand.
CACGGCGGACGAGGTGGACACGCCAGCCGCGGAGCTGGTCTTCGCCAGCGATTTTCGCCATACGCAGCAGGGCGCCCTCGTCGAGGGCGCGCCGTTGACCGTCTGGTTTGACATCGATCGGCTGCGCGGCTGCCGCAACACGCACAACGGACACCCCGCCTGGGGCACGGATGCCCACGTGATTTTCCAGCCGAGCGGCACGGAGAAGAAGGCGTCCATCCTCGAGTTTCCGAGCCCGCAGGGCACACCGCTGAACTCGCCTGTGGAGGTGGCTGCGCGTTTTGAAGTGCCGATGGGCACCACGTCCGCGGAGATCTGGTTCCGAAACTGGTCCGGCGCCGATTCGCAGTGCGAGAGCTTCGATTCCAATGACAGCGCGAACTACCACTTTGCCGTGCAGGCCCAGGCGGACTGGGTTGGGGACGCTGTTGCCAATTTCGCGTGGGGCAACGGGCACCCGTGCGAGGGAGCCGAGGTCGGGCTCGACGAGGGGTTCTTCTATGACGACGATGCGCGTGCGTACCCACGCACCAACGCCTGTCTTCAGGTCTGGAAGCCGGGCGTGACGGACACGGACAACGCGGACCTCTGGAAGCAGTTGGACGTGCGGATGTACTACCGCATCGGCGGTCAGCCGTGGCAGATGCGCTGGTTTGATTTTGTCGATCGCGCTGGTGACAACGCCCGCTT
>CALBXO010000204.1 GCA_937890335.1 uncultured Pseudomonadota bacterium
GGCTGGTGTCGGCCCAGTTGGGCCAGGCGGCGGCGACACCCGACGGGTGGCTCGTGGCCTTCAACAGCGTCCTGAGTCCGGGCGGACACCGAGGCGGCCTCGGGCTCCGGGAGCTCGACATCGACGGGCGACCCGTCTCCGAGATCGTCTGGGTGGACGGCGTCGACGGACAGAACGAGCGCGACCCCGTGCTCGCTCGCCTCGGTACACCCGACGACCCGGAGCGCTACCTTTACGGCTGGAGAGATACCCCTCGCCCGGCGAAGTTCTGGCTGATGATCGTCGACCGAAACGGGCGGCGGCTGGGGCCCGAGAAGCAGGATGTGGCCCGCGTACCCGACGAGCTTCGGGTCATCTGGGGCCGCCGCGACGACTCGTTCCGCACGACGCCCGAGGGCGACGTGTCATGGGTGAGTCACTTTGACGGACGACGCAGCATCCACGTCTACAGGTTTCAGAAGCCATGGTGAGTGAACCTGGCATCGACGGACTGTCGGGCCTCGCGGGCCAGGCCCGGCAGTAGCTGCCGCAGGCGCCGGCACCCCGGACGACCGGGGCAAAAGGAGGGTCCACATGGCGCGGGGCCCGCTCAGAATCCGCCGGTTGTTGCAACAAATGGCCAGGAGGCCGGTCAGCGCCCGGTGTCCGCTCAGTCGTCCATCCCGCGTCGATCGTCACGGCGATCGCACGAATTGTTACAGGTTGTTACCTGGCGCGGCGCGGCCGAACTTCGTGGTGAGTTTGTCCTCAGCGAGGGGGCAGCGGCCCACTCGTTGTGGATGAAACACACTTGTTGGAGTCAATCATGAACCGCATCTCCGGAAACTTCCTTCGTCTCGTCGGTACCCTCGGCGCGCTGGCCTTTGTGTGCATGGCAATCACCTCTGTTGCGGCCGGCCCCAAGGAGGACAAGATGAAAGTCCGATGGGCCGAGGACCTCGACCGACACAAGGAGAATGCCGAGAAGGCCTGCGGCGCGAAGATGCCCTACACGCTGGACGCGGTCTCCTGGGCCGACGTGCCCGCAGGGGAGCAGGGCTACAGCATGGGCGAGTACTGCGCGAGCTGCTACATCGCGGTGGAGGGCATCTGCGGCGACGCCGCCTACAAGCCCTACGTCGGCAAGCTCATCAAACGCGTGGACTGCCGCTACGACAAGGACTCCGAGCAGGGCAAGAAGGTCAAGATCAAGAAGGACGGCGCCATCGACTGCGCGTTCAACCTCTATGACAGCCAGTTCCAGGGCAAAGCCAAGCCCATCCTGACCAAGGAGATCGACCGCCTGGCGCAGTAGCCGCGGGCCAGCGGTTGCGCCGCCCTGTGGCCTCACGGGGCGGTCGCACCAATCTCGACACCGACGCGGCGAACGCTCTGAGCGAGCTCGCCCGCGGTCAGTCCAAGTTGGCGCGTCAGCGCCGCAGCGCGTTGAAGCATCGCCTCGCCGCCTCCCTCCCCTGCGAGGTGGGCGACCACCGCGGCGTGCAGGATCGCCGCCGCCTCCGACGCCGGTGAACCGGCCCCCGCGTAGTAGTTCAACGCCTCGCCGGCCAACTGCTTCGCCGCGGGGAAGCTGCCCAGGCGGGCCTCTACCTCAGCCAGGGTCGCCGTGGCCGCGGCCGCGCCCGCTGGATACGCGCGCAGGCCATCTACCGCCCGTTGGAGTCGGCTGCGAGCCGCCGGGAGGTTACGCTCGAGCAGATCCACCCGACCGAGATTGGCCGTCAGCATCCAGTGGGTCGTCCCAGGGTCCGCCGCGGACCGTGCCATCGCCTGCCGGAGGAGGTCCCGGGCCAGCGTCAGATCGCCGCTCGAGCGCGCCACGTTCGCAAGGTTGTTGAGCACTGCGGAGACGTCCAGGCCCAGACTTTCGAGCGTGGTCCGCGCAAACTCCATCAGGTCCCGCGCCCGGCCATAGTCGCCCAGATACCAGTACATCAGGCCGAGATTCTGCGCCGTCGCCGCCTCCCGGCGTCGGTCACCGAGCCGCGCCAGCAGCTGACGGCTGTGGTTCCAGTTGTCGATGGCGTCCGCGAACGCCCCTTCGATCTGGAACAGATTGCCGAGCACGGAGAACCCTAACGCCTCTGTGCGGGCGGCACCGCAGCGCCGGCTCACTCGAATGGCCTCGCGGGCGTGGTCCCGCGCCTGGGCCCGGTGCCCGATGGGCACACAGCCCAAAGCGATGCCAACATGTGCCGAAGCCGTGCCGACGTCGTCAGCGACGGACTCGCCCAGTTCCAACGCGCGGCGGAACAGCGCCACTGAACCGGCGGCATCGAGCTCGTCACTGCGCACCCAACCCAGACCGGCCACGGCGCGGCCTTCCTGTCCGGCGTCGCCGCGGGCACGCGCCAACTCCATGGCCGCGTCGAAGTCCGCGGCCGCCGCCTGGAAATCCCCGCGGCGCCGCCTGACCCGGCCAAGCCAGATGCGCAGGCGCGTCGCGGTCGCCGGTGCGAGCTCGAGCTCCAACACCGTGGCCGCCGCCGCGATGGTCGCGGTGTCCGCGCCCCGGGGTTCGCGCAACCCCAGCAAGCCGAGCGCGCAGGCCGCCGCCAACTCGCCATCCCCGGCGTGTAGCGTCGCCTCCAACGCCGCGGTGAGGTTGGCCGCGTCAGCTCCGAAGCGGACCCCCTCGATCCCGACGCAACGCACCGCGTTCAAAAACTCTGGGCGTCCAAGGCGCGCGTACCACCTGGCATGTGCGGCGACGGCCTCGGGTGGCACGGGCCCCAGGGACGTCAGAAACGCCCGGGTGGTCGCATACATCCGAATCCGTCGGTCTGCGCGAAACAAAAATCCATGATCCAGCAGCCGGTCCAACTCGCCACCGACCACCGCCTCCCCCGCCGCGGGTTCAAACCCACCTCGGAACACCGCCAGTCGCCGAAGCCGGCGACGGTCCTCGTCGTCGAGAAGGTTCCAGGACCACTGCACCGTCGTCGACAGTGCGTCGCCGGCGCCCGATCCATCCAACTCCGACAGCGCGACCCGCAGCTGCGCGGGCGAGCGGGCATCGAGTCGGGCGGCGGCCAGCTCCAGTGCTCGGGGCAGACCGTCCACTGCGGCCACGATGGCGCGCACGTCTTCGGTGTTCTCAGGCGTCAGACTGAAGCCAGGGTGGGTCTGACGAGCGCGGGCGACGAACACCTGCACCGAGGGCGCGCCGGCGACATCGTGATCCACCGGACCCGCCAGCGGCTGGAGCGGAATCCTATGCTCGCCGTCAACGCGGAGCTGCGTGCGACTTGTGGCCAGGACCCTTGCCCGCTCGAGCCACCTCGGCACACAGAGGCCCACCGCGCTGGCGACGTGTTCGCAATTGTCCAGGACCAATGTGGTCCCGGCCAGCGCGGCCTCGAGACTGGCGTGCCCATCGTCAGCCCCAATGTCGAGCCCGACGGCGCGGGCCACCGCGGCTACTGGAGATGCCCCCTGCGCAACACTCCCCAATTCGACCCACACCACCCTCGCACCGGTTGTGCGCAATGCGTGTGCGGCGCGAACGGCGAGCCTCGTCTTCCCGATTCCTCCGGTTCCGGTGATCGTGACAAGCCGGTGGTGTTCGAGGGCTTCGAGCACGCGATCCAGGACGCGAGCGCGCCCGACGAACAAGCCATAGTCGCTCGGCAGCGGCGACGTCGTTGCTCCCACGAGCCGAACCCCCACCCGTGGCGCGGAGACCAGCACCCGTGGACGCGCCGGATCGACCTCCAGCTTGGCGCGCAGCCTGCCCAGCGCCGCGTCCACCACACGGGCGGACGCGGGTTCGTTCCACGCCGCCTCCAGCAGCGCCCGCCGAGGCACGAACGCACCGAGGTGTCGATGCAAGACGTCCAGGATCGCGACCTCACGGTCGCCCAGAGCCACCACCGTGTCACCGCGTACGACCCGCCGCGCACCAAGCTCCAACGCACCGTCGGGCAGCGGTACCACCGGGCCCGACGTGGACCCCGCTGCGGCCGGCGCGACCTGTTGCATCACGTCCACTGGCTTGTGCAGAGGCACAAACCGGTACCCTTCACCGTGCACCGAGATGAGGTGATCCGGAGCGCGTGGCGGCTCGCGCAGTTTCTTGCGCAGGCGTGCCATGGCGGTGTCGACGGCCCGTGACATCACGGTCGGCGCAAACCCCCACACGACCTCATGCAGTTGATCGCGACTGACGCATTGCCCTGGACGCCCGGCCAGATGCGTGAGCAGCGACAGCTCCCGGTCCGACAATTGCGCCGTGGCGTCCGGTCCGATCACCGCGCCGCGCAGAAGGTCTACGTAGCAGTGGGTAAGGGGCAGGATGGGGGTCTCGTCCACGCGAACACGATTCCACACGGCGCCGGACCCGTCACCTTTACCGGGTCAGCGGGACGCGGATGCCGGCGCCCCCTTACTTTTCCCAAAGATGGGAACCACGATCCAGGTGTAGACGACGCAGCCCACACAGAGGCTGAAGACGCCGTCCAGGAAGTTGAACACGGCCAGCGCGGCGCCGACGATCAAACTCGCAGTGGGGTTCAGTGGGTAGAGCGCCATGGTGACCGTAGCCATCAGGAAGGCCACGCGCCAGGCGAGTGGTTCGAGGGACTGAGAAGATCAGCGGCGGGCGCGGACCAGGGCAAACAAGCCGAGCATCAGGGCAAGGGTTGCCTCACACGTAGGTCAGGGACGGCCCGTCCGGCCACTCTGTGGCCCCGTCCACGAACGTTGCAGGGCTACGCGATGGCGACCCTCGGAAGGTGCCCTCCCGGTCTCGGCAGCCT
>CALBXO010000205.1 GCA_937890335.1 uncultured Pseudomonadota bacterium
CATGCCCCCGGAAGCTCCGCGTAGCGCAGGTCAGCGCTGGGCAGAAATGCGCCTCCACAATCGGCGCCGGGGGCGGGCGAGCAGCCCATGTAGGTCCGGGCGTCGAGGTGGCCGCCGCATGTTCCGCCGTTGTCGTCGGCCTGGGAGCCATCCGGGCAAATCGCGCCGTCCCACAACACGCCATCCAGATCGGCGCGGCGGAAGTTGGCGCCCGCCAGATTGCTTGACCGGAGATCGGCATCGGTCAGATCCGCGTCTGCGAACTCAGCCCGGCGCAGGTCGGCCCCGACGAGCACCGCCCACCTGAGGTCCCGGCTGAAATTGCGTGACCGTCGGCACTGCGCCTGCGGTTTGCTCAGGCACCAGCCGCAGAACGCCTGCGCGTCAGCGCCCAACAACTCCTCTGCGTCGGGTGGCAGATCGCACACGGCCCCCTGTACAAAATGGCCCCCGCACGTGGCGCCGTTGTTCTGGCTCAAGGTCCCGTCGGGGCAGGTCGTGTTGCGCCAGATGGCGCCTTCGAAGTTGGAAGGCACCGCAAACTCCTCCTCCTCGTCGCCCCGGTTCACCAGCGCTCCCGTGAGGTCTGCGTCGGTGAAAGTGGCTCCCACGAAGCTCGCGGCGCGCAGGTCGGCCCTGCGCAGCGACGCGCCAGTGAAGTTCGCCCCATCAAACTCGCCGAACGTCAGCTTACGATCGTCCAGCAGCGCGCCGCTCAGATCGACCCCAGGGCACGACGGCGCCGCCGCGCTGGTGTCGCACAAATCTGTGCTGACCTGCTCCACCTTCTCGAGGCTGTTGCACCCGTGGAGAGCCAGAACGAGCAGGAGTGTGGCGATACGCATGAGACGGTCTCGGGCAGCGGAGGGACGCTGCCATAACCTACCCACCGCCGGTCCGCTTCGCCTTCGAAGGTCCCGTCGATCTGACGTCGAATCCCGCAGCGCGTTCAAAACGGCCCTCCCACGCTGACAAACCCGCCCCGGTCGGTCACGCCGACCCGAGGAAGCCAGGCCGCAGCCCCGGCGCCAAGGTCCCCCTCACCCCATCCGAGCAGGTCGTAGAGCAGGAGGGCGCTGCCCGTGGCGAGCAGGGCGCCGCCGGCGATGAACAGCCCGATGTCGACCGTCTGCAGCGTCCGGAGACGATCCGCGCTGCTCTGGAGGGAAGCCGCGCCGGCAAACTCACGGTTGCGCTCGTTGTAGTCCTGGAGATCGGGGCCGATGACAGCGATGTCGAGCACCACAGCGCTGCCGACGACCAGCGCGCCGGTGGTCAACGTCGCGATGCCCCACAGCGTCATGTCGCTGATGGACTCCGGCTGCCCGAGGTTCAGCTCCACCGTGTTGGCGCGGCCCGCCTCCACCACAAAGGTGCGACGCAGCGACGGCTGGATTCCATCGCCCTCCTCGGCGGGTTCGGCCTCGACGGTGTGTTCACCGATGGACATGTAGATGGGCGCCGGGCTGCAGACCGACCGGCTGCCCCCGTCGATGCGGAGGTTGAGCGCCGCCGGGGTGCAACGCAGCAGGACCCGTTCGCCGCAGTCCGCGTGAAAGGCGTCCCGCAGGTCGCTGAGCCGGCTCTCGAACTCCACGCGGGAGATTGCGGCGGACGGCGGCGCGCCCGGGGCGTCCTCCAGCGCGGCGGCGGCGGCCTGGCACCGGTCCAGCTGGATCAGCGTCTCCGCGAGGTAGAGGTAGACCTCCTGGGACTCCTCGTCCCGCAACACACGCTCGAGCAACCGGCGCGCGCGCTCGGCCTGGTTCAGGTTCAGGAGGGCGCGCCCGATGCCAAGGCGCTGCCGCGGCCCTGGGGCGAGGGTGATTTTGGCCGTCCGCGTGCCCTTCACATCAGCCTGGGCCTCAACCCGCTGGCCAAAGATGGAGCCACGGATCGTGTGCTCGCCCGCGTCGAGCTCGAGGGCCGTCCCGTCGCATGCCAACTCCTTGCCCGCATGGATGACGAGGGTCTCGGGCAGCTCGCAGGTGACGACGACGCGCCCGCGGCAGTCCGTCTCCAACGCCTTGCCGTACCGTTCGAGCCGCTGGACCAGGGCCTCTCGCGCGACCGTCGGATCCCGAGGACTCTGGTCGGCCCGATCGTACGCCTCGCGCGCCTCCCAGCACCGCCCGAGCTTCTGCAGCACGCGGCCGCGGTTCAGGTGGACAATGTCGGCGTCGACCTGCGCCACGATCTCGTCGTAGATGCCCAGGGCACCCGGCAAGTCTCCGTCGCGCGCCAGCTTGACCGCGTCGTCCATGCGCGACCGCTGCGCGCGTGTAATCTCTGCTTCTTGTGCGCTCACGACCGGCGCGGCGCAGATGACATAGAGAATCGAAGCGACGCCGATGGCGACGATGCTCAGTCGATGAACGAGCTTCCGCGCTTCCTGGCCGCCTTGCGCTCGAGCTGCGCGTTGACTTCGAAGCTGCCGTCTACCGTGGCTTCCAGTTTCTGTACGGACTCGTCCCACTCCCACCGGCCCTTGTTTGCTCGTCCGAAGGTCACGTTCAGGTGCTCGCCGTCCTCGTGAGGAGCGACGCGCAGCCCGAGAGTCTTGTGCCCTCGCCGAGATGCCTGCAGTTCCCACGGAGGCGCCGCTTTACCCGACTCGAACGTGAACCGGCCCCCGTCTCCGGCCGCCGGTGCGTCACCGCGACCGGGAATCCATGACAGCTCCGCCTTCTTCCTGGAGGCTAGCACGAAAAACTGCACCGTGTATGCCCGGGGGGCAGCGGGTGGCTGGACCGCGTCCGCCGTCGGCGGTGGGGACGAAGGATCTTTGACCGTCGGCTCCACCTTTGCCGCTACCGGTGATGGCGGAGTCGGGGTGGGCAGCGGGTTGTCGCCGAGCGACGCCGGGGCGTCCTGTTTGGGCGGCGCGGTCGCCTCCGGCCCAGAGGGATCGACGAGCACGAAGGTGACGACGGCGCCCACGAGCAACACGGCGGCGGCGGCGACAAGCCCGAGGGGCAGCTTTGCTTTGGGCTTTGACGACGGACTGGCGGGACCTGGCGTCGCCTGTCCCGGTACCTGCATGGGAGCCGCGGGTCGCGTCGTGCCGGACGCTCTCGGGCCAGTCGGACTGTGTTGTGCCGCCGCGCCTCCCGCTGGCCCGGCCGCGGTGACCAGGTCAAACTCCAGCAGGCCGACCCCGGCCCCGGCAAAGCTTGGGACGCTCCCTGGATCGATCCGTGCCAGCGCGTCGCGGAAAGCGCCGGCGTTTGGGTAGCGGTCTTCGTGGTTGCGCGCCAGAGCCCGCGTGATGAGCGGCTCGATCGGGCTCCCGCGCAGCTCCTCCGGGCAGTGCACCTCGCCGTCCAGGTGCCGCATGATCGCGCGGACGGGTCGGTCGTCCACTACGGCGCGGCCGGTGAGCATCTCGGAGAGGATCAAACCCATCTGGTAGACGTCGAGCGCCGCGGTCACGGTGCCGTCGTCGTAGTATTCGGGCGCGCAATACATGGCGGTGCCCACATACTCGCCCGTGGCCGTCATGCGTCCGCTGTCCCCGGTCTCCGGGTCCAACACCGCCGCGATGCCAAAGTCCAGAATCCGCAGCGTCTCCACCATCGTCCCCACGTCGGTGAGGAACAGGTTTGAGGGCTTGAGGTCCTTGTGCACAATCGTCTGATCGTGCGCGGCCTGCAGGGCGTCGAGGCACCTGATGAACAGGGGGATGGCCCGCGCGGGGGCCAGGGCGCCGTTCAGGTGGATCTCCTGCCCGAGATCGTGGCCCTGGAACATCTCCATGACGATGTACGGCTGTTGTTCCACCACGCCGTAGTCATGAATCGTGACGATGTCTGGGTGGTGGATGCCGGCCGCCGCCTGGGCCTCCAGGAAGAAGCGCTCCTTGAACCCCTGGAGCTGATCGGGCCGCAGCTCCTGGTTCATGGACAGGACCTTCACGGCCACCATGCGCCCGATGTTGATCTGC
>CALBXO010000206.1 GCA_937890335.1 uncultured Pseudomonadota bacterium
GTGGCGACATCCCCTGGAGCCGCAGCCACAACTCGGGACGCGACGCGGATCTGGCGTTCTACGTCACGCGCCGGGGCAAGCCGGTGGAGGCACCCGACCTCCTGCGAATCGGCCCGGACCTCACCGCCCGCGGCAATTACGCGCTCGATGTCCCGCGCAACTGGACATTGGTCAAAGCGCTGCTGAGCTCCAAAACGACCCAGGTCCAGTGGCTGTTTGTGGCGACGTGGATTCGGGAGGCTCTCCTCGCGCACGCGGAGAAGATTGGCGAAGACGCCGAGTTGATCCGGCGCGCCGGGCAGGTTCTGTGGCAGCCGACCGACAGCACGCCCCACGCCGATCACCTGCATCTGCGCGTGTATTGCAGCAAGCAGGACAGGTTGGAGGGCTGTCTGAACGGGGCGCCGGTCTGGGATTGGGTCGACACCTACCCGCAGGCGCTCAGCGCCCGACTCGCCGCGCTGGAACGAGGACTCGACGACCCGGACGTCGAGGTGCGCGCCAAAGTCGTGGACTTCCTGAAGCGGCTCGACGCCAAGGAGGCCGCCGGGATGCTGGCCACGAAGGCCGCGTTTGATGAGGACGTGGGCGTGCGGCTGGCGGCCCTGGCGCTGCTCAAGAGATGGCGGCTCGCGGAGCCAGAGGTGGTCTCCGGTCTGTACCGGGCCCGGCTCGCGCACGAGGACCTTCCGACCGTGGAGGCCGTCTGGGCCGCGGTCGGCAGCGCGGGCGACGACGCGCCCATCTCACTGCTCGAGGAGGGGTTGCGGTCAGACAGGAAGCTCGGCGGCGTGCCGGAAGCGCGCTTGGCCGCGCTGGCCACCGCCCATGTGATGGACAAGCGCATGGTGCCGGCGTTGATCGAACGGCTCGACCACCCGGACCCAAAGGTCCGCGGCCCCGTCGCGGACGCGCTGCGCAGGATTACCAACCACAGCTGGAAGGTGCGGTGGGACCGGGCCATGAACACGAAGAAACGCGCGCAGTATAAGGAGCGTTGGCGCGACTGGTGGACCCGTAACCGGGACCGGGGGCGCGCCGCTCTCGTCCTGCGGGGGTTCAATCGAGCGGGGGTCAAGGTCGCGGATCTGGATAGCTGGCGGACGGCCGACACGTTGGTCCGCGCGACACGCCGGGATGACCATGTGGGCTACAACGCGCACCGGACTCTGGCGGCCATGCTGCACCGATGGCATGCGACCTACGCCGACAACCCGGCGCGACGGTACTCTCGCTGGAACAAATGGTGGCGCAAGAACCGCGAGCGGATGCGCAAGAAGCTGCGGTAGGCCCGGGCCCCCGGCCGGGCGGCGGCAGGATCAGCGACGGAAGCGGATGATCCGGCTTCCGCGGCTCTCGATGTCCAGGAAGAACCCAAAGCGAAGGCTGATGTGGCCCTGCTCGTCCTTGAGGCCCTCCGGCGGGTTCGGGAACGGCGAGGCAGCTTTGAATGCGCGCTTGGCCTCATTGTCGAGGAACGCCACGCCGCTCGGCTTCTCTACGATGATCTTGGCGACGGCGCCGTTGCCGTCGAGCGTGACCTTGAGGACCGTCATCCGGTCCTCCACCCCGTAGACCTGGCGCCGTGGATCGTTGACCCGGTAGACCTCGTTCGGGTGCCATTGGCGCTGTACCCCGCGCTTCATCCGATCGAAGAACGACCAATACCGGGTCTGCTTGCGGTTGATGAGGTCCTTTTCCCCCTCGGGCACATCCAGGTAGTCCTTGATGGAGCTGTCACCGCCGTCGCCGACGACGTTGTCCATATTGGGGAGGATGTCCTTGGCGTCGAGATCACTGGGCTCGCCGTCGGACGGCGGCTCCTTGTCCTGCTGATCTTCCAGGGTTCGGCTGTCGTCCACAGCGGCGACGGCGTCGGCCCCGTCTTCTTTCTGCGCGTCGGGCTCCGGCTGCGCATCGCTCTTCTCTGGGGCGGGCCTCGCGGCGGGCTGCGCCGGCTTGCTGCGAACGGCTCGTTGTCCGGGTCTGCCCACCTTGCGCTTGCGGACCGTCTCCTTCTCCACCTTCTGATCGTAGCGGTCGAGCACGGTGGCCTTGGTCGGCACGGACTCGACCTTGGGCTTCTCCAGGCTGACAATCTGGAGGACGCGATCGGGGTCCTGCTCCTCGGGGTCTTCCACGAGCTGAATCGGATTGAGAGCCTTGGCCTCCGCGAACCCGTCCTCAGCCTCTGGGAACAGGGCGAGCAGCCCAAGCACGATGGGCACATGCATCAGGAGGGAGACCGCGACGGCGGCACCCAAGCGTACGATGGTCTTTCCTGCTCTCAACTGCATCCGCGCGGCGTTAGCTGGGACGAATCCTCAATTGATTCTCGCCAAGTGAAACTTCTCATTGCCACCGTTTCGTCCCTTGCATATATAGGGGCGCCATCGCCAGCAGCAAAGGGGGCGAAATGCGTATCTATCCCGGTCAGGCCCGTACCATCGCGCGCGAAGTGATCCATGAGTTGACCCGATCGGAAACGATCGAAGTCGACGGGGATCTCCTCGGGGACGCGGAGCAGGACGTTGAATCCATCCTGCTCCACTACATTCGCACCGATCGCGAGATCAACGACGAGGTGCGAACCACCATCCAGGACCGCGGTCTTGGGAACAACTCCTTCTCGCGGATCAAGAAGCGCCTCGCCAAAGAGCGCGACTTCTGTTTCGGCGATGAAGCGTTGGACTGGATTGTCGACCAGACCATCGAGATGCTCCTGCACTCCCACAATGTGGAAGAGGTCTACGGAGAGGACAACGACCTGCGGCGCGTGATCGCCAAAGTCGTCAAGATCCACTCGGCGGACACGGAGAACGAGCTCGATCGCGCTGTGCGCGGGAAGCTCAAGAACCTCGAAGAGGGTTCGACCGCGTGGGATGTTGAGTACGAGCGCGCGCTCGGCGACATCAAGCGCAAGAAAGGGCTGGTCTGAGAGACCTGCCCTTGGTTCTCGCTCGGTTCCCGATACGGTGAACCACGCCCGTGGTGCGTTCGGCCAGCCCAGTGGCTACAAGCCGAGCACTTCGCCCATCCCGTACAATCCCGGACGTTTGTTTGCGACCCACAGCGCGGCGCGCAACGCGCCGCGCGCGAAGACCAGCCTGGAGCTGGCGCGGTGGGTGATTTCCAGGCGTTCGCCGTCGCCGAGGAAATACACGGTATGCTCACCGGCTACGTCGCCGCCGCGCAGCACCTGGACGCCAATCTCATCGGGCTCGCGCGGGGCGTTGCCCTCGCGTCCGTAGCGCAACGTGTCGTCCATCTGCTGGTTGCGCACGTCGGTGATGACCTCCGCCAGCCGCAGCGCCGTGCCTGACGGGGCGTCCACCTTGTGGCGGTGGTGCATCTCGAACATCTCGACATCATAGTCTGGTCCGAGCGCTTCGGTGGCGATGCGCAGCAGCCAGAGCATGACGTTGATTCCGACGCTCATATTCGGCGAGAAGACCACCGGGATGTTCTCGGCCAGGTCGGCGATGGTCTCCCGTTGCTCACGCGTAAGTCCGGTGGTTCCGACCACAGCCGCGACGCCGGCGGCACCGGCCGCTTCCAGCGCACCGAGGGTCGCCTCGGGGCGGGTAAAGTCCACGAGAACGTCGCACCCGATGAGCGCCGCGGCGAGATCGTCCACGACGCGCAGGTTCGGGAGGTCCGCGTTGGGGCAGGTGCCCACAGAAGGGTGACCCACCACCTCTACGGCGCCCACCACCTCGATGTCAGGGTCGCGCCGAGCCAGCTCGATGATTTCCTGCCCCATGCGCCCGCCGGCGCCGAGTACAGTGATTCGTACCGGGCTCATGTACCCAGCTCTTCGGCGGCACACGCGAGGATGCGGGCTGTGGTCGCGTCATCGGGCAGGCAAAGGGGGCCGCGGACATCGGGCCTGGGGAAGACGCCCAGCTGCGCGAGCATGAGCTTGGCCGGCACCGGGTTGCTGGAGCAGAACAGCGCGCGAGAGAGCCGATTGACCTTCCTGTGCAGCACCCTGCCCCGCTCCAAATCGCCCGCCGCAGCCGCGGCGACGACCTCGTGCATGAGGCCCGGCGCCACGTTGCTGACCACGGAGATGCAGCCATGGCCGCCCATGGCGACGAACGGGAAAGTGGTGAAATCGTCGCCGCTGAGGAACGCGATTCGATCCCCGCACAGCTCCATCATCTCTGTATCAAACGCCAGGTTCGCGGACGCTTCCTTGATGGCGACGATGCCGTCGAGGTCGGCCAGCCGTGCGATGGTCTCGGCTGTCAGCGAGATGACGGTCCGCCCGGGGACGTTGTAGACCACCAGCGGGACTCCGAGGTTCGACAGCGCCTCAAAGTGTCGGAACAGGCCCTCCTGCGTGGGCTTGTTGTAGTAGGGGACCACCGCCATGGCCGCGTCGACACCCAGGTCGCGCACAGCCTGCGTGGTTCGCAGACTCTTTTGGGTGTCGTTGCTTCCCGATCCGGCGATGATGGGCACACGCCCGTTGGCCTGCTCGGTCACGACCTGGATGATCCGCAGGTGCTCCTGGGCGCTGCAGGTGGCGCTCTCACCAGTGGTTCCCATGGGGACCAGGCCGTCGATGCCGCCCTCGATCTGCCAGTCGACGAAAGCGCGCAGCGCACCCTCGTCCACGGAACCGTCGGCGTTGAAAGGGGTCGCGAGCGCGGTGAACGCGCCTTGGAACATGGTCATGTCGGCTCCGGGTCAGCTGCGGAGTTTGAGAAGCGCAGAGCGGAACAATGTCTCGAGCGGTTGATCTTCCACCGCCGCGCCGAGGTCCAGGATCGCCCTCTCCACGACGTGTGGCGCGTACCCCAGGTTGCCGAGCCCCGAACGGAGCTTCTCCAGGGTGGTTCCCTCGACGGGAACCGGAGACCCGCCGGCGATTGCGCTGGTGGGAGCGGGCAGGTTCATCTTACCAAAGCGGTCGCCCAGCTCGAGTATGATGCGCTCCGCCGTTTTTTTTCCCACGCCCTTGATGGACTGCAGCAGCCGGGCATCACCGCGCCCTACGCCAGAGACGATCTCCGAGGCGCTCAGGTTGCCGAGGATGGCCACGGCCAGCTTCACGCCGACGCCGCTGATGGAAATGAGCTCCAGGAAGACGGCTCGGTCGGCCGGCGAGTCAAAGCCGTAGAGCTCCAACGCGTCCTCGCGCACGTGCGTGTGCGTGTGCACGAGGGTGGTCTCTCCGACGGCGGGCAGCCGGGCCAGGCTGCGGGACGGGAGGGTGACGCGGTAGCCCACCCCTCCGACATCAATGATGGCGTGGTCTGCGCCCCTGTGGGCGACGTTGCCCCGCAGCAGCGCGATCACTCGTCCGCGCCCTTCTCCGCTGGGGCAGCCTCTTCACCGCCCTCGGCCGCCTTCTTCTTCTTGGCGGCAGCCTCGCGCTCCTCACGGGCGCGGCGCGCGGACGGCGACTCGTCCTTCTTGTCGTCCTCCTCGGACTCCTCTTCTTCCTCGCCGTCGCCCTCGCCTTCTCCCTCGGCGGGTGCCTTGTCGTCGGCCGCCTCCTTCTCGGCCGCCTCCTTCTCGGCTGCCTTCTTCGCGGCTGCTTCGCGCTCCTCGCGGGCGCGGCGGGCGGAGGGAGACTCGCCATCCGGCGCGCTGGCCGGCTGGCTCGCAGGGGCACTCTCGGCGGCAGAGGCGGGCTGTGAGTCAGGCTCACCCTCGGACGGCTCCTCCTCCTTGGGCTCCTCCTTCTTGGGGCGCTTGGGGGCCTTGCCCCACATCACACCGATGGTGAACGTGGGCGCGGCGTAATCGAGGACGTTGTCGCCGCCGGCCTGGCCGGGGGCGGTCCCGAGCTCGATGGAGTCGCCGTCCTCGTTGGAGTTGAGCGCGATGAACTGCTGCACGCCAGCGCGGAAGTCCACCATGATCTCTTTGGAGGCGACCCAGCGCACGCCAAAGTTCGGCTCCACACCCAGGCCGAGGCCGCTGTAACCCTTCGCCTCGCCGCCTTCGGGCGTTCCCTCAAAGGAGTACGCACCCATCATGAGCTTGAGGCCGAGGATGAACTCGACACGGTGCTCGGGGAAGACCAGCGCGGGCTCGATACCGCCGTAGATGAACGAGTGTGTCGTGTCACCGGCGGGCGCGACCAGGCCACCAAACAGGCCGGTGGTCTGGAACTTCGGTGAGATGTACTGGGTGAAGTAGAACTCGTAGCGGACCAGTCCAGGGGTATCAAAGCCGGGGATGTCGTTGGGGGTGAGGACGGGCTCGGTGAGCTCCTCCAGATCGGTGAAGAGCCAGGTGGCGTTGACGCCCAGGCCCCAGCCCGGAAGCCATTTGATGCGCTCCTCCTCCTCCTTCGCGGCGGCTTCGGCGGCGGCCTGCTCCTCGGCGGCCTTCTTCTTGGCCGCGGCCTCTTCCTCCGCCTTCATCTTGGCTTCGGCTTCCGCCTTGGCCTTTGCCTCAGCCTCTGCCTTGGCCTTTGCCTCCGCCTCCGCCTTGGCCTTGGCCTCAGCCTCCGCTTTGGCGCGCGCCTCGGCTTCTTCGCGTGCGCGGCGAGCGGACGGGGACTCTTCCTCAGCGCCCTCGCCTTCTGCACCCTCTCCTTCGGCGGCGTCGCCGCCCTCCTCGTCGCCCTCTTCGGCCTTCTTCTTCTTCTCCGCGGCCTCGCGCTCCTCACGGGCGCGTTTCGCGGATGGCGACTCCTCTTTCTTCTTGGCGTCCGCGCCCGCCTCGGCAGGTTTCGCGTCGCCCTCCTGCGCCATGGCAGGGGTGGTCATCATCAGCGCAATAAACAGCGCCAGAGTCCGCAGTGAACGCGGTCCAGTCAGCACAGCAGGCATCTCGAAACCCTCCTCTCAACGTCCTTCGAAAAGTCGGGGCAACATACCAGCGGTGTTCTGGATCTACAACAGCCGCCGATCTAAGGTTGCGGCCCCAAATGGCCGACACGGAGACGACCCATGGCGACGAAGGCGCCAAACCTCAACAAGGTTCGCAACATTGGCATCATGGCCCACATCGATGCGGGCAAGACCACCGTCACTGAGCGGATCCTTTTCTACACGGGCATCATTCACCGGATTGGTGAGGTGCACGAGGGAGAGGCCACGACGGACTGGATGGACGCCGAACGCGAGCGCGGAATCACCATCACGTCTGCGGTGACCCAGTTTGAATGGGCCGACCACAGCGTTCAGCTCATCGACACGCCCGGACACGTCGACTTTACGGTCGAGGTGGAGAGGTCCCTGCGTGTTCTAGATGGCGTCATTGCTGTCTACGACGGGGTTCATGGGGTTGAGCCTCAGTCGGAGACTGTCTGGCACCAGGCGAACCGGCACGGG
This sequence comes from uncultured Pseudomonadota bacterium, assembly GCA_937890335.1. Taxonomy (GTDB): domain Bacteria; phylum Myxococcota_A; class Bradymonadia; order Bradymonadales; genus CALBXO01. The sequence goes on from CALBXO010000206.1 coordinate 7,299, forward strand.
GTCCCCCGCATTGCGTTCATCAACAAGATGGACCGCGTCGGCGCCGACTTCGGTCGGTGCGTCTCCATGATCGAGACCAAGCTCAAGGCTCTCCCGCTGCCACTGCAGGTGCCCATCGGCGTCGAGGCGAGCTTCAAGGGCGCAGTCGATCTTTTGACGCGCAAGTCCATCACGTTCAGCGAAGAGGATCGCGGCTGGGACCCGGTGGTCGGCGAGGTGCCCGCTGGGATGGTGGACGAGGTCGAGGCCGCGCGTGAGGCCCTCTGGGATGCCCTGAGCCTCGTGGATGATGAGGTCGCGGAGGCATACCTCACGGACGGCGACGTCCCGATCGAGCTGGCCAAGGCGGCCATCCGTCGCGCCACGATCGCGCTGGAGGCTGTGCCCGTCCTCTGTGGTACGGCGCTGCGCGACAAGGGCATGCAGCCCCTGCTTGACGCGATCGTGGACTACCTGCCTGCCCCCACAGAGCTTCCCCCGGTCAAGGGCGTGCACCCCAAGACCGGCGAGCCCGAGGAGCGCAGCCATACCTCCAAGGACCCATTCGCCGCGCTGGCGTTCAAGGTCCAGATGATCGACGGGCGCAAGCTGGTCTACTTCCGGGTGTACTCGGGGAAGATCAACGCCGGCGACAAGGTCTACAACGTCACCAAGGATCGCGACGAGCGGATCAGCCGTCTGTTCAGGATGCACGCGATCCAGCGGCAGCGGGCCGATACAGCGAGCGCCGGGATGATCGTCGCCGCGGCGGGCCTCAAGGGCATCTTCACCGGCGACACCATCTGCGACCGGAACCACCCAATCGTGCTCGAGTCCATTGAGGCCAAGGTCCCCGTGATCTCCGCTTCCATCGAGACCGAGAAGCGGGCGGATAAGGACAAGCTGCTCGAGGTCCTGGGCAAGACCGCGGAGGAGGACCCCAGTTTTCGCTTCAAGGTGGAGGAGGACACTGGGGAGATCATCATCCGCGGAATGGGTGAGCTCCACCTGGAGATCGTAGCTGACAGGATCAAGAGCGAGTACAACCTGGCCGCCCGCCTCGGACACCCCAATGTGGTGTTCCGGGAAACCCTGGTCGGCGGCGGCGCCGGCGAAGGTCGGTTTGAGCGCGAGACGGACGAAGACGAGTTCATCTTCGGCCACGTGGAGGTTCGCGCGGAGCCCGCGGAACGCGGCTCGGGGAACCACATCGATCTGGACGATGACCTCGGCAAGTTCAAGGACAACATCTTCGACGCTGTGAGGATGGGCGTGGCCGACGGGCTCCAGAGCGGCCCGGTGCAGGGAGAGCAGGTGGAGGACGTAGCGGTGAGGGTCACGGCGATTCACGTGCCGGAGGGCCACTCCGTTCTGGAACCGCTGGGCTATCGAATCGCCGCCGGCATCGCGACCCGCGAGGCCATGCGCAATGGCCGCGGGGCTCTGCTCGAGCCCATCATGAACACGGAGATTACCATCCCGGAGGACGCCTTCGGCTCCATCGCAGGAGACCTGGCGCAGCGCGGTGGGCGAATCGAGTCCGTGGATCCAGAGGGCGATCGACAGGTAGTTCACGCGCGGGTCGCCCTGCGCCACATGTTCGGCTACACCACCTCTCTGCGCTCCATGACCGGTGGTCGCGGTGCGTTCACCATGTCCTTCGCCGCCTACGACACGTTGTCCACCTGATGCTATCCATCCGACGCGAGATTGTAGAAGAGCTGCTCAAGGAGCAGGAGCAGCGCGTCTCTTCCGTGTTGGATGCCGCGCGCCGCGCGCGGACTCCCGCCAACCGACGCAAGCGCTGGCACGCGTACGAGGACGCGGTCGACGCGGTTGTCACCGAGTACAAGCGGCGCTCCGTAGACCGCCCCGACGCGACAGTCCTCCACCGCGCCTTCGTGCTGTGGAACTGTCTGGGCCAAACCGGAGAGCCGGAGGATCTCGACCTCGCGTCGACGCCTCCACATGTGCGGCGCAGGATCATGGAGCAGCTCGGAGTGGCCGGCGAGAGCGTGGGTCTGTACCGCGGTGTCGCGCAGGACATCGGTGAGGTCGCCCGCGGCGGCAAGGTGCTCGAACTCGGCTGCGGCGGCGGGGAGCTGGCGGAAGTGGTGGCGCGCGAGGTGGGGTGCGAGGTCCTCGCGACCGACATCGACGACTCGAGTTTCCCTGTGCACGCGCCGCCCGGCGTGACCTTCCAGGTCGCCGACGCTGCGGATCTGGCAGAGTTCGAGCGCGACTCCGTCGATGTCGCCGTCTGCACACTGATGCTCCACCACCTTCCCGCCGGCAAGGCTGCGCGGGTCCTGGCAGAGATGAACCGGGTGGCCAGCCGCGGCGCCTATGTGCTGGACCTGGGTCGGGTTCCGGTCGTGCCGTCGCTCTTCCAGATGGCGGGCAAGCTCTTCTACGACGAGCGGTTTGTGCACGACGGCGTCGTCAGCTTCGCGCGCGCGCGCACGCTGACAGAGCTTGGGTTGCTGGCCCGGCTGGCGGGTTGGGAGGGGTACAGCTTGCGGCGTCGCTTTCCGGCGTTCTCGGTCCTCGCCAGTCAGGCCTTTGACTGAATCGCCATCGGCGCAAACTGCTTCACCATGGCGATGACCATCTCAACCTTGGGATCGTCGGGCCGGACGATTGTCTCGATGACCAGGCCCTCCACGAGGCTGAACACGGCGGTCCAGACCAGGTCGAACATGGCCTCGGTCCCAGGCGCTGCGTCAAAGTACTCCCGAAAGATCGTGTCCACGCCGCTGTCCATCCTCGCCACCAAGGCCTGCAGCGGTTCGCGGAGATCCGGTTCCACGCGGGCGGTGGCGACAAGCTCCAGGTACGCGTGGCCCATGGGCCCCTTCATGATGTCCCACACCGCCTGAATCGCCCCCGACGCTGGATCTTCACCCTCGGGTAGATTGTCCAGCGCCGCCCGGAACTGGGCCTCGTAGACGAAGTACAGTTGGTCCATCGCGGCGATGACGAGCTGCTGTTTGGACCCAAAATGGTGCAGCTGCGCGCCGCGACTGAGCCCAGCGCGTGTCGCGATCTCGGCGGATGTGGTGCGGGCGTAGCCGACGTCCGCCAGGCACTCGATGGTCGTATCCAGCAACAGACTCCGCGTCTCGGCGCTTCGCTCTGCCTGTGTCCGTCGTTTGCGCTGCCCTGCGGGCATGGGTCCTCCGGTCGGGTCCGGGCAAACTTACATGCGGTGTTGCATGTTGATCAAGCCTCGCCGAGGCCCAGCGCGACGCGCCGCCGCGCCAGGTACTCGGTCACGCTCGGTGTAGGGGCCCCCTGGGCCGACGCCACACGCTGCAGGTGCTCGTAGAGCCGCCGTCGCTCGGTGTGGGCGTCGACGGCGCGACACAGTTCTTGAAACCAACCCTGGTGTGCAACCAGCGAACCGGCGCTGTGCGCGCCAGCGACCAGACCGTCGTGGTCGCGCCGAGAGAGGAGGTGGGCGCGGCGCAGGGCGGCGACAGCGCCCACTGGCCCCTCCGCCCCGCCCTCTCCAGCGCCAGCCAGGCGTGACAGCAGCCTCCAGAAGCCTGCGCAATCCGCCAGGATCCGGACCGGGTCGGACTCGGGCGACAGGAGCAAGGCGCGGTGGATGGGGAGGCGGAGACTGCCCCCGGCATAGAGCACCGACTCCAACGAAACTGTCCCGAGGCCCACACCAGCGGAGTGCGCGGCGGCAAGTCCGCTCATCAGCCACTCGGCGCCGTCGAGGTAGACGCTGGGCAGCAAATGCTCGTCACGAGCGAGGAGATCCCCGACAGTGTCACCCTCGACGTGTTCCAGAATCAGGGAGTCGTCCTCCGGGTGATGCCGGAGGATCTCCTGAAAGACGGGGTGCTCGGGCCCAGCCAACACATGCAGCCGGTCCACGAGATGGGCGGGCCGGTCGTGCGGCAGCGTCAAACGCAGCACGCGCCGCCCGAGAAGACGATCCTCGACAAGGCTGGTGTCGCCGTCGAAGTGCTCCTCAATGACGGCGTAGCGGGCCGCGGCTGCCAATGAAACCGTGGGCTTTGAGCGCGGGGCCGGCGCCGGGCGATGCGGTGCCACGCGCTCCCAGGGCAGCCCATCCAGAGCCCGATCAAACGCCGCGTGGGAACCGAAGCGCGCATCGGGTTCCCTGTGCAGGGCCTGCGCGAAGAACCCAGTGAACTCCTCCGGCCAGTTGGCCAGCGCATCCGCTGGTGCGTCCGAGGCTGGGAGCCCGGTGAGGCAGCGGTACAGGACGGCCGCGATCGAGTAGAGGTCTGCCCGGTAGTCGGCGGGTCGCCCCAGGGTCAGTTCAGGCGCGCGGTACGCGAACGCGGAGTCGGCCCCGCCGGTGCGCGTGGCCAGCCTGCGCTCGAGGTGCCGCATGGCCCAATCGTCCAGTCGGCACGCCCCGCTGGCGCCGAGCCACACGGCTGCCGGGGCGACGCTGCCGTGCAGCACGCCGAGCCGGTGGGCCTCCCCGACTGTCCGCGACAACTGCTGCGCGACCGCTTTGGACTGCATGGCCGTCAGAGGCCGCTCGGAGTGAAGGGTGTCCAGCAGCGTTCTCCCTCCGGGGTAGCCCGTGACGACGAATCCGCCGGTGGTATGTATCTCCAGAACGTGGACGGAGCCCGGCAGCCGCGCGTGTCGGAGGCGCTCCAGCTCCGCGTAGTAATCCGCGTTCTCGGCGGCGGCCCCGGCGACAAAACGCACCACCACCGGGGTGCCACCCAACAGATCCCGCGCCAGAAAGTCTGCGCTCGCCCGTCCGGACAGCGGCCGCTCGATGCGGTAACGACCCTCCAACGCCGCCCCCGCGGCCTCCTCGGAAACGCCCCCGATGCCCTGTATCTCGTCCTCGAACGGGCGGCAGTACGCCTCCACCTCGCCTCCGCGCGGGATGCCGGCCCGCCCCAGCGCTGTCCAGCCTGCCTCGGTGAGACCGAGCTTGAAGAAGCCAAAGGCGACACGCCGCGCCGCCTCGTCCCGCAGGGGCGGATCCAATGCCCCGGCGAGTGCACGGGTCAACAGCGCGATGGCCTCCAGATGCCGTCCAAAGCGCTGCAGGACGCCGCCCAGGCCCAGGCAGGCGCGCGCATCGTTGGGATCCCCGCGCAGCTGGTGTTCCCAGGCCTCTCCGGCTTCGCGCAGACGACCGAGCCGCTGCAGCAAGAGGGCCGCACGTGTGTGGCTGGATGCCTCGGCGAAGTGGCCCGCGGCGCGTTCGAGTTGGCCCAGCGATTCGGCGAGTTCGGCCGCCTGGAGATGGAAACTCTTGTCCGCGAAGAGCTCGAGCGCCGCAGGCAGATCGTCGCTCAGGTTCGCCATGAGCAATTGGCGCAGCCGCTCCGCCTTGGCGTAAAGGCCGCCCTTGAGGAAGAAGTCCAGCGCCCCGAGGTAGTCGCCCTGTTCCTCGGCCATGCGGCCCGCGGCGTCATAGTCGAACAGCTTCTCGTAGAGGTCCCGCGCGGCGCCAAAATCGCCCTGCTCTTCCAGTCCGATGGCGGCTGCGCGGTAGTCACCGGCCTCGATCAGCCGTGCGATCTCGTCTGCGAGTTCCGTCACGTCAGCCCAGGACGGCCTTGAGGCGGTTCCGAACCTCTTCCGGCTCGGCGTGGAGCCGGCTCCTGAACACCGTGCGCCACTCGGGCTTGAGGCCCGCGCGCAGGGCCTGGGCGGCGATGTCCTGCAGTTTGGTCTCCTCCGAGTCGGAGGGCACGGCGCGCAACAGTCCAAACAGGTACTCGGCCGCTTCAAAGCTGCGCACGCGTCCCAGTGTCCGTATCACCGCCTCGCGCAGGTCCGCGGTCGAGTGCTGCTGGTACAGCCGAACGAGGTGGTCGTAGGCTTCTGGATAGCTGTGCGACGCGACGGCCTCCAGGGCGGCGTTGCGAACCTCCGGACGGTCGTCGTCGAGCCCTGCCTCGAGGAGCAGGAACGCTTTTGGGTGACCCATCCTGCCGGCGGACCGCATCACTTCCGCGCGGACCTCGTCATGGCGGCTGGCGAGCAGCTGTCGCAACGTCTTGTATGCGATGGTGTAGCGAAGCCCGCCCATGGCGCGGGCGATGTTCACCTGTTGCTCCACGCTCTCCTTCTCACCGCGTCTGCGCAGATCCAGCTGCGACAAGATGAGGTTGAGCGCGTGGCGCCGCGCCACATCTCCATACTCCAGGTTCCACACGATGTCGGTGAGGACCGTCATCGGGTCCTCGCCCGTCTCCAGCGCGACGAGCTCATCGCGCCAGACCTCCGGCAGCACGGGCGGGGTGCGCAGGAGCCGGCTCGGCGGATAGATCTCCACCTGGCCGCCCCCAATGGAGGCCGTCTCCTTCGCGATGCGCTCGTAGCGATCGGTCTTTTCCTGGTCCAGGTCGAGCGTCGACAGCGCGACGTAGCATCGCTGCACATCGTCGTTGTTCGACATCTGGTTGTACGCATCGATGGCCGCGAGGTACGCGTTCTCGGCCAGCTCCGGGAAGTTCATCTTCTCGCGCGTGCGCCCCGCCACCCGCAGGTAGGCCTCCGCGGCCTGGTTCAAGTAGAAATTCTGGTAGAGGGTGCCCGTGCGCACCGCAAAGTCGGCGCACTCACGGTGGAGCGTCGCCACCGCGTGGTCCTCCCCGAGGTTCTCGCCAAACTGGGTCAGCGCGGCGTAGTAGCGGAACGCGCGGTAGGTCTGGCCCTGCTCCTTGAGCAGCCGAATCGCGTTGCAATACCCCTCCGCCAGGTTCTCGAACCGCTGCTCAGTCTGACCAATCAGGCACAAGACATGGTAGGCACCGAGCGCCTCGTCCAGGAAGCCTGAGCCCTCCCACTCGTCGGCCAGACCCTCGATGATCATGATGGCCTCGACGAAGAGGTCGCGGACGCGGGCCATGTCTCCGGTGTTGCGCAGACTCAGCGCGAGGTTGACCGTGCTGAGCGCATACCCGAACGCGTCGTCGTCGGGATGAAAGTGATTTCTCGCGGTCTCCCAGGCACCGATTGCCCGCTTCCAGTCTCCCGTTCGCTCCAGGTTGATGGCCGCGCGCGCGTAGTGGCCGCACTCCTGGTACAGGCGCGCCGCCTCCGCGTACCGGCCGCGCACCTCCTCACACAGGGCCAGATCCTCGCGGCTGCGCGCCTGGGAGAAGCAGCGGAACGCCTCGTCAAAGTAGTGCAGGTACAGGTAGACGTAGCCCGCCGGTACCCAGTCCTCCAGCCCCTTGCTGCAATCCGCGAGGGCCCGCAGCCAGTCGTCGTACTCAAAGTCGACGACGTACGTGTAGCCGAGCAGGTCGCGCAACAGCGCGATGGCCTGCTGGTGTCGCCCGTCCCGGGTGAGGTTGAGCGCCTGTTGCGCTTTGGCCTGGTACTCCACGTGATTAGCCTACGTCCGTCCGTTTGGGGCGGCAATGCGCCGGTTCGCGACCAGGGCAGGACTTTGGGTTAGTCCGGACATGCGTAGAAATGCAGTGGTTGGGGTGGCGCCGGGCTCTCGGAGATGGTCCAGACGTCGATGCCATCCTGCGTGTAGCCGATGGCCTCGCCCTGCCCTTCCGACAACGGCCCGGGGGCTACGGTGATGGGTTGCACCAATCCGAGATCCGCCGGCGTCTGGCCTTCCCCGAGCCGGTACTCGAAGCTGCCGGTGTAGACGCGGACCAGGACTCGGGTTCCGGTGGGATGCAGGTCGGCGCCGGTGATGAGCCGGCCCCCGCGAATGGGGACGCCCGGCGCCGCGAACTCGCCTGCCGCCGAGAATCGGTTTGTGGTCTGCGCGGACAGTGGGCCGGAGAAATGGAAGATGCGGGCCGTGTCTCCGTCCACCTTCTCAAGCATCCAGAATTCGCTGGCGTCGGCGGAGACCATCAGCGCCTCCACGTTGACGGCCTCGTCGCCGTATCCCACGGGAAAGCGGGTAAAGTCGTCCGTCTCGAGATCACCGAAAGCGCCGTCCACCAGCGGCTCGCGCACGGCGTAGAGCGCGGCGTCGTCGCGCGCGTTCAGGTTGTCGCCCACGTCGCCCACCCAGAGACACTCGCCGCCGCCGTCCGGACACGCGCCCGTGGAGATGTCCTCCCAATCGTTGGC
>CALBXO010000207.1 GCA_937890335.1 uncultured Pseudomonadota bacterium
TGCAGCGCTGGCATCAACCTGACCGACTTCCCATCGTTTTGTTCGCGCTCGCGGCCGCGGCGTGGCTGCCGTCGCTCTGGTGTGGGTTTGTGTTCGACGACGTCTACCTCATTGAGCAGCAGACGTGCTTCCACAGCCTGTCGAACATCCCGGACTTCTTCGTGGATCCGTACGACGCCTGCGACTACCGCCCCATGCGGTACGTCACATACGCCATCGACTACGCCATCGCCGGCAACTCGCCCTGGATCTACCACCTGACGAACGTGCTGTTTCACGCCGGCTCGACGGTGCTGCTGTGGTTCATCGTGCGGCGGCTCTTTGCCCGCGGGGGCGGCGAGGCCGGCGCGTTGGCCGCCGTCTGCGTCGCGCTGTGGGCCGTGCACCCGGCGCTCGCCGACGCCGTGGTTCCGGCGGCCGGTCGCAGGGATGTGCAGTGCACGTTTTTCTACCTCCTGAGCCTCGTCCTGATCCTGGAGCGAGACCGAGGACCCCGATGGGCATTTCTCGGCGGCGCGGCGTTGAGTTTCGCGGCGGCACTTCTGACCAAGGAGATGGCGGTCACCGCGCCTGCCGTGGCCGTCCTGCTGGAGCTGGGGGCTCGTCGTGAGCCTCTGAGCGCGCGGGCGCGCAAGACCCTGTGGGCTCTGGCCTGCACCGGCCTTCTGGTCGCCGCCTTGTTCACCTTCTACCGGGCCGTCCACCACAGCCACTCCAACATGGCGGGCAGGTGGTGGGGAGGCTCACCCTGGACCAACTTCCTGACGGTGCTCGGGCTGCAGGCAGAGTACGCCCGCATCACCTTCTTCCCCGCCTCGCTTGTGGGGGACTACTCGCTGTTCACGGTCCCGGTTGAGCGCGAGATCACGGCGCGGGTCGTCGTGGGTGCAGGGCTCGTCGTAGCGGCTGTGACGACGATGGTGGTGACGTGGCGTAGGGCGCCGCTCGTCGCAGTCGGGATCGGTTGGTATGGGTTGGCGATGAGCCCCGTCAGCCACATCTTTCCCCACCACGAATTGATGGCAGAGCACTACCTCCATCTGCCTATGGCCGGCCTGGCGGTGGCCGCCTCTGGAATCAAGCTCAACCGCCACGTGCGCGGGTTGATTCTGGTGGTGCTGCTCGCGCTGGTAGCGCGGCAGCAGGTGCGGGTGCTCGACTATCGCTCCGACGAGACATTTGGGTGGCACGTGGCCCGCGAGGCGCCGCGCAATGTCCGCAACCTGGGGCGGCTGTCCTCTTTCTACCTCGAGACGGGCAACATCGAGCTGGGCACGCGGCTGGCCTGGCTGCAGCTCAGGACTGCAGCGCCCGGCTCCCTGGCGGAGGCGGACGCGGCACGCCGTGTGGCGCACGCCGTAGAGCGATGGGGAAAGGACCCGGTTACCTCGGCGGAGCTGCTGCGTTTCGTCGCACAACACAACGACGACCGAGCGCTCCGGCGCGAGCTTGCGCGCACCCTGGTTGCGCTGGGTCAATGCCAGGCGGCGTTGCCGATTCTCGGCCGGCTGGTGGACGAGCGCGCCGCTGCCATCGACGTGGCTTCGTTGGGTGTGTGCGCGCTGATGGAGGGACGATTGTCCGAGGCGGCCAGCCGGGCCGACGCCTCTCTGAAGCTCGCCCCCACAGCCGACGGCTACTTCCTGCGCGCCAACGTGGCGTTGGAACAGGGCAGGGTGCCAGCCGCCATGCGGGACTACGACCGGGTGCTCGCGCTGGACGCCAGCCACGTGGACGCGCTGCGCGTCTCGGCCGGGGTGCTGTGCCCCGTGGACCGCGACGCGGCGCGGGCCAGGCTTCACCGGGCCGCGCGCGTGGTCCCTGCCGACCGAGATCAATTGCTCTCCATCTGCCCCTGACGCAGCCTGTCGCACCAAGGCGCGGCGTCCGCAACGGAATCGGCAGCCCGTGCTGCCGATCCTGGTCCGCGGACGGCAGCGGGACTAGATCTCAGAGACGAGCTTGCCGGTCCATCGCTCCCGGCCGAACCAATACGCGCAGTCCGGGTCGGGGCAGTAGTCGCCCTCGTAGTCCACTTCGCTCTCGTGAGGACAACCTACGATTTTCCGCGCCAGGGCGACGGAGGTGACGTTGTGCTCGTCGATGTACGCGTCAATCTCAGCGTTGATCTTGACGTCGCGCCGCACGTCACGGGTTGCGTGTGTCCACTTCCGGATGTGCTCGGGCTCCTCACCAGACGCGAGCAGGATGCCCACCACCGCCTTGCTCGCTCGGTCCGCGTTGGGGCCGTACCAGGCCACCGAGGCTGCTGGGTATCCTTTGAAGCCTTTGGTTGCGCGCTTCATGTAGCGCGTCAGCCGTAGCTTCTTCTTCACCTTCATCGCCATGCGGAATCCTCGTAGAAGGCGAGCACGCTCGCGATGACATGTTCAACCTGCTCCTCGCGCAGAGTCGGGTACAACGGCAGCGCGATGGAGTGGCGGTGTGCGTCCAGGCAGCCGGGC
>CALBXO010000208.1 GCA_937890335.1 uncultured Pseudomonadota bacterium
ACTGATCACGCTCGCAAGGAGAGTGGCGTGCTTTCTTCGCCGAGGTCATCTAGCCCGGCCGAGCCCGCCGCGCCCGGATCATTCAGTCCAGTTGGAGGCGAATTCGATCGGTGTGTTCGGCCCCGAATGGGTCCCGCACCGTGAGATCGAGCTCGAACTGGTCATCGCTGTCCGGGGCGATGAACCGGACCGTGGCCGTGTCGGCATCGTCAAGCCGAACCGTCGGGCCCGAGTGTTGGGTCCAGCTGTATTCGAGGTCGTCGTCGTCAATGTCCATGCCTGAACCGACCACAGAGACCCGACCGGGTGAGATGTCCCTGTCGGGACCGGCGTCGGCCACCGGAGCGTTGTTCCTGGTGGCGATGGTCACCGTGTCCGGCTCGCCGGCCACAAAGCCGTCCCGAACCGTGAGACGAAAGACGTAGGCCTGGCGCCGACGGCCGGTGTGGAACTTGGGCTCCCGTTTGGCCCAGTCGTCGAGACTGACGGGGTTGCCGTCGATTTGCTCCCAGAGATAAGTCAGCTCGTCGTCGTCCTGGTCGCTGGAACCGCGGGCGTCGAGAGTCACTTCGCTGCCGCCAACAGCGGAAAGCTGATCAGGGCCGGCGTGGGCGATTGGCGCGCTGTTGCTGACGTTGACCTGTACGAGGGCCTCGAGGCTGGTGCGTTGGCCGTCGGACACTGTGAGGCCGAAGAGGCTGGTGGTGCGGAACCCGGGTGCCTCAAACTGCAGTGTGCCCGCCTCCCATGAGCCAGCGTCGACCTCTGTGCCGGACAATTGACGCCAGGTGTACGTCAGGGGATCTCCGTCCACATCCACCGAGGCGGACCCGTCGAGGATCACCAGAGTTCCGGGGGCCACTTCATGCGTCGGGCCGGCGTTGGCCATCGGTGCGTTGTTTCGGATGTCGACGGTCACGACATCGGTGTCGAATCCGAGCAGGCCGTCATCCACCGTAAGCTCGAAGACGAGCTGCTGCCTCGGCATCGGCGCGGTGAGCGCGATGGATGGTCCGTCGGTGGCGACGACCGTGGCGGCGTCCCCTTGCACCTGGGCCCAGGCGTAGCGCAATGGATCTCCGTCGGGATCAAACGACGCGCCGCCGGTCAGCGTGAACGCAGCACCGCCGTCGATGGTCTGCGCTGCGCCGGCGGAGGCGACGGGTGGATCGTTTCGGACAACGACGACCACGGTGTCAGGGGGACTCCAGGCCAGTCCGTCGTTGACGATCAGCTCAAATTGCAGGCTCTGACCCACCGCCGGGGCGTCAAACTGTGGCGTGGCTGTGTCAGCGCCTTCGAGGTCAACCGGAGCGCCCTGGATCTGCGTCCAATTGTAGAAGAGGGTGTCGCCGTCGGGGTCTGTGGACCTTGACCCGTCGAGGGTAGTGGTAGCGCTGGTATCTGTGAGAACGCGTTCGCCGGCGTCCGCTGTGGGGGCTGCGTTGTCGATGGACACACGGACTGTGTCCTGGGCGGTGACGACGCCGTCGGAAACGGACACCTTGAACATCAGCTCCGCCGGCGAGGTAGGGGCAGTAAAGGCCAAGGTGGGACCATCGACCTCGAAGCTGACGCTCGGTCCCTCGATTTGGCTCCATGTCCACTCGAGTTCGTCCCCGTCTGGATCCTGCCCTGTGGCCTCGACGATCACCGGTGTGCCGACGTGCGCGGTCCGGTCCGGTCCGGCGTCGACGGTGGGCAGGGCGTTTCCGACACTGATCGTGGAGTCCATCTGTGCGGACCCACCGAGTGCGTCGCGAACCTCGAGTCGGACCACCACGCGCGACCGCACCTGGGGGGCCAGGAAGGTCGCCCGCTCGCCTTCGCTCGTCAGGGTAACCCCCTCGCCCTCCGTTAGCGTCCATAGGAATTCTATCTCGTCCCCGTCGGGGTCGGCCGAGCCTGATGCGTCAACGACCACCCACTCGCCTGGGCCCACCGTCGCGGGGGCGTCTGCGCTGACCGTGGGGGCGTTGTTCGCGACCTGGACTGTGACTGCGTCCGCAGGGCTGGAGATGGATCCATCGGAGACGACGAGTTCGAAGGTCACGGCTTGCCGGGCCAGCGGCGCGCGAAAGCTGGGCGTCGAGGCGCGGTCGTCGTCGAGGGCGACGGGCTCGCCCGCAGTCTGTGTCCAGATGTACCACAACACATCGCCGTCGTGGTCTGACGACGCACTGCCGTCCAGAGACACTTCGGACCCGCCCTGCACGATCTGGTCGGCGCCGGCCTGTGCGACGGGCGCGTGGTTTCCGACAGATACGATGACTTCGTCCGTGGCGGCGTCGCCCGCGGGGTCGGCCACGCGAACGGTGAACGTGTAGTCAGCGCGCATGGCGGGCGCGTCGAAGCGGGCTGTCGCGGACGCCGGGTCTTGCAGGTCCACCTCGGGCCCTGCGGACTGGGTCCACTGAAAGCTGAGTTCGTCGCCGTCCGGGTCAGTCGATCCCCGCGCATCCAGCACAACGGGTCCAGCCTCGACGCCCTGATCGTCTCCAGCGTGTGCGGCGGGCGCCGAGTTGGCGATCTGTACGACGATGGTGTCGCCATCGCTCTCGCCTCCCTCCGTCACCGTGAGCTCAAAGAGCAGCTCCTGTCGCCCGATCGGTGCCTCAAAGGTGGGGGTCGCGATGGTCGCGACGAAGTCGACCTCGTCGCCGGACAACTGTCGCCATTCGAACGTGGGTTGCCCACCGCCACGAGTGGTCGATGCTCGCCCGTCCAGGACCACCAATTCTCCGGGCGTCGCGACCTGATCGGCGCCCGCGCGGGCCCTCAGTCCGTCTGGTGGCTGCGGGCCCCTGCTCTGGTCTGGCGGCACATAGGTGCCGACGTCGCCCCCGAGGGAGCAACCCGTGGAGGGGGCCAGAGCCAGTACGGTGAGCGAAATGTAGAGTGCGAATCTCATGGTGCGGTCGCTGTGCGGAGCGTCGGGTGCTATTGCAACCATCGGCACGCGGCAGCGGAAACATGAGATTCGGGAGTTGTGTCGGACACCAAGCTGCGTTCAGCGACGCAATCGCAGAACGCACACCAGAACGGGATTCTATGCGCCCGTCGGGTTCGCCCTCAGGGACGCTGCGGCGTCGTCGCCATGTTCTGGCGTTGGCGCGTCGTCGTAGACGACCTGCTTGCCGTCGACGAGCGCGAAGGCGGGCTTGAAGTTGCCGCGTCGCGCCCACCAGAATGCGCCACCCCAGAGTGTGGCCGCCTCTGCGGCGATGAAGCCAAGTGACGCCGAGAGCACGGCCTGAACCGTGGTCATCTGGCCGCTCAGCAAGACGGCCTGGACGGCCTCGCGCGCGCCTTCGCCGGCGATGGTCGGGCTCAGGACCGTGGCCAGGATCTGAATGGTGCTGGCGAAGGTGATGGCGCCAAAGTCGATGTCTGCCACACCCACCGCCATGGCCGTGAACACGTAGACCACTGCCGTCGTGAAGTGGACCATGAACTTGGCGCCGAAGGTGGCGCCCAACAGGCCGGTCTTGCCGCGGTAGGCGCCCGCTGCGTCGATAACGCGGTTCAGGCGCGCCTCCACCTTTGCGCGCCCTGGGAAGGGCAGCCGCAGGAAGAACTGGATGATTCCGGGCCGGAAAACGGCGAGGAACACGGTGACCACGACACCTCCCGCAATCAGTCCGATCACGGCGCCAGCCGCCAGAGCGTTCTCGCCAAAGATGTGAATGCCGAACGGGAGCAGCAGGAGCATCCCGAGGAAGAGGCCGGTCACACCAATGAACTTCTCCAGCACCTTGGCCGTCGCGGCGCGCTCGACCTGCTTGGAGTACTTGGCCGCGTCGTAGAGCGTGTAGCCGTCCAGCCCCACGGTGGACGGGAGGAACGTGCCGATGAAGCGGCCGATCAGGAAGGTGGTAACGATGTGGCGCCAGAAGGGGAAGCGGATGCCCTGTCCCACCAGCAGCAGGTGCCAGGACCATGCGCTGAAGCCCACGCCGACGAGCTTGATGAGGCCGGCGATGATGCAGAAGGTCCAGAAGGTCCGGCTGTCGACCTGCGGCAGGTACGCGGCGATCGCGGCGATGATTGTCTGGGGTTCGCCCTCGCCTACGTCGATCTTGTGCGTCAGGAGCGCGTAGAAGGCCAGCACGGTGATGCCTGCCTTGAGCGCCGTCGAGATGGCAAACCGAAGCTTGGGTGGAAGCGAGTTCCAGCTGCTTTTGAGTTGTCCGAGCACGTGAACCTCCCTGTTCGTGCCGGACGATAACGGCGGATCAAGGTGTCGTCCACACTTTTGCCTACATCCGCGGTGGACGCGGGTGGTCAGCGCTCGGTCAGGTAGCGCTGCAGGGTCCGCACGCTGATTCCAAGGGCGCGCGCCGCCGCGGCGCGGTGCCCCGCGGCGTGTTCGAGCGCCTGGGCAATCTGTTCGTCGGTGCACTTGCGGGGGCGCCCCGCGGCGCGGGCCGGAGCCCAAATACGGCGCGCTGCAGGCGAGGTCGTGGCGCGGGCAGTGGGCAGCAACGAGGCGATGACCTCCGGCTCCAGGGCCTGGTCGCTCATGACCAGCGCAGCGCGGACAACGTTCTCAAGCTGGCGAATATTGCCCGGCCACGCGTAGTCGCACAGCAGCCGCAACGCGTGACCGGACACTTGTGGGACCACCCGATCCGCGTCGCGACAGACGCGCTCGAGCACGTGTTGCACCAGCAGAGGGATGTCGTCCCGTCTCTCGCGCAGGGCTGGCAACTCGATGACGAGGGTCGCCAGCCGGTAGTAGAGATCTTCGCGGAATGTGCCGGCGGCCACCATGGCGGTCAGGTCCCGGTTGGTGGCTGCGAGGATGCGCGCGTCCACCTTGATCTCCTGGATCGCGCCCACGGGCCGGATCGTGCGCTCTTGGAGCGCCCGCAGCAGCTTGACCTGCATGGCCAGGCTCATCTCGCCGACCTCGTCCAGGAACAGAGTGCCGCCCGTGGCTGCCTCAAACAGCCCCTTGCGGTCCTGGGTGGCGCCGGTGAACGCGCCACGCTTGTGACCAAACAGCTCACTCTCCAGGAGCTGCTCGGCCAGGGCGCCGCAGTTGACGGCAACGAAGGCGCCACGCCGGCGGTTTCCACCTCCGTGGATCGTCCGCGCGATGACCTCCTTTCCGGTACCAGATTCGCCCTGGATTACGATGGGCAGCATGGTGTCGACAATGCGGTCGATCTGGTTGAGCACCGGTTGCATGGCCGGGGCGCGGGCGATCATGTGGTCGTAGTTGAACCGCAGGCCAGACTCGCTGCGCTCTCGCTGAAGGTCGGACTCGAGGCGTTCGCAGCGCGTCGCGAGATCTGTGAGCATCTCCTCTTTCTCGGCGAGGAGGCGCCGGACCTCGGCCTGCGCGACTGCGAGGTGCTCCTTCTCGCGCTGGAGCTCGCCGACGCGGCGCGCTGTCAGCAGCGCCAGGGCCACCTGGTCGGCAAAAGCCGCGATCATGCGCGGGACGTCACCGGCGAAGACGCCGGGGTGGCTCCGGTGGTCGAGGTAGAGGCATCCGAGGACGCGGTCACGGTCTTGAATCGGAACGCAGAGGATCGCGGTCAGCTGGAGGTTGGCGACGCTCAATGCCTGTTCAAAGCGCGCGTCGTGGGCGGCGTCGATGGTCACAATGGGTCGCGCCGTCCGGGCGACCTCCAGCGCGACAGTCTCCGAGATCTCGAGGTGGGTACGCTCGATGGGGCGCCCATCCACATCCCTGCTGAAAGCCACCTCGAATGGCTCCGTGTCCTGCGCCCGCAGCAGCAGGAAGCCGCGCTCCGCGCCACAGAGCTGAAGCGCGATGTCCAATGCGGTGGGGATGAGTCTGGCGAGCTCGGTTTCGCCGACGATGCGCCGGCCGAGACTGAGCAGCTGGTAGTATTTCTCCGTGTTGGCGGACGGCGCCGGCGAGGGTGAGAACGTAGGTCGCGCAGGGACCGACCCAAACCCGGCGTTGGACGGGTGCGGGATCTGGGCCAGCGTGGGGTGGCTCGCCAAACCCGTGCCCGCGGGGGCCGGTGACTCGACCGAGGTGTCGTGGGACAGGAGGTGCTCCAGCTCCAGGTGTCGCGCCAGGTCTGCCCGCAACTCAGGTGTGAGCGCGAGCGCGACGCGGCGCCACGCCCGCCCCGTTATCCCCGACAGCTCGCGCGCCGCAAGTGGGTCTGTCTCGGTCCCCGGCTCGCGCATCCGACGCACCAGCCACTGGGCTTCCGTCAAAACGAGGAGGTCGTCACCGTTCTCCCTGGCCTTCTCCAACGCGCGCAGGTAGCGGTCCACGCCGGCGAGGCGTTCGATCCCACCTCGGGCGAGGGCGATCTCCGCGCGGAGGATGCTGGCATGTGGTTTGTGGTCATCAAACTCCTCGACGTGGGCCTCCGCCGCCGTGCTGTGCGCGCGGGCCTGCTGGATGCGGCCGCCGCGCGCGGCGGCGAGGCCGGCCTTCAGGTGCATCTCGGTGGCGTGACGTTTGTTGCCGCCGGCCTGGAACTCCTCGGCCAATTGGGCGTAGACGGCCTCTGCAGATCCAAGCCGCCCGTCGGCCGCATCCGCGTCCGCCCGCAGTTGGGAGACAAACCGCTCGACCCGGTCCAGACCCGCCTCCTGTGCAATGCGGCTGGCTGCGGCGAGGAGCTCGCGTGCCTCGGTCGTGCGCCCAAGTTTGATGTCGATGTTCGCCCGGTTGGCCAGCAGCAGCCCGCGCGTGGAGGCACGTGTCGTCGGCAAGCAGCACCGTCCGCCGAGCTCGTAGTACTGCCGTGCGAGGCTCAGCCGCGCCTGACGTTCGTAGGCGGTGCCGAGATTGAGCAGGTAGACCGGGCGCTCCGCGTCGAGGCCGTCCTCCTCTACAATCTCCAGCGCGCGTCGATACGACTCCACCGCCTCGTCCAGCGCGCCCTGCATATAGGCGGCGACGGCGCTCATCGCGTGGTACCGCGCCCGCACCCGTGGGGGCGTACGGGCCACATCGATCTCCTCCACATCCAAGGCGCGACCACCCTGCAGGGCGGCCGCGGCGGCTGCGGTGACCTGCAGTTCCGCGCGCAGGCCAGAGTCATCCTCGCCGTCCGGCAGGTGGGCGAGGGCGGCCTCGGCGCGTTCCTGGGCCTCGGGGTATTGGCCCATGCGCAGCGCGACCTGCGCCAGGATGTTCTCCGCGTGGGCGAGATCGAGCGCGGGGAGGTCGAGCGGAAGGGCGTCGAGCGTGGTCGGATGGTCGCCACCGGCAAACTCCAACCGCGCCTGCGCGACCCCCAGACGAGCGGCCCAGACGCCCATGTTGCCGCTTCGCGCCAGGCCGAGCACTTCGACGGCGCGACCGAAGGCGCCGCGGGCCAGGGCTGCCTCGACATAGGCCTCCAGGATGCTCGGCTGCCGCGTCGACGCGATGGCGGGCTCCAACAGCGCCTGGACCCGCGCGTGGGCGTGGTCCTGCGCCAATCGCTCCCGCTCTCGGTCCCAGGCGCGGACCAGGCGAACATCGTCGTCCAGAAAGCCCGCAGCGAGCAGCTCGAGCACTGGGTGTGTGTCCGTCAGGCCCAACAGTCCGTGGCCGAGGACCCGACGCATGGGGGTCGGTAGCTCGGCCAACAACGGTGTCAGCGCGGTCAGCGAGCGCTCGCCGGGTGCGTCGGGGCGAGGGGCGGAGAGGTGGATGGTCCCGCGGGCGATGGACTGCTCCACGGTGGCGTCGGCGGCGTCCTTTGCGTAGCCCGCGGCGAGAGCCGCGGCCCGGAGTTCAGGCCGTGTAGCCCCGCCGGAGATGATGCCGGCGAGTGTGAGGATGAGCGCCTCAAGCTCGGTGTTGGTGGCAGTCGATTGCCCCGTGTGCCCGGCGGTGAGTTCTTTGGCCTGCCGTCTCAGGAGCTGAACCAGACGTCCAGGGTGGCCGGTGGAGCGCCGATGGAGCCGGTCCATGTCGGCGTCGGTGAGTTGTCGCCCCATGTAGGTCGCGCCCACCAGCCCCCCGAGGTCTTCGCGGGACAGGGGCGCCAGGTCGCGGACGATGAACCCAGCGGCCGCGAACAAGCCGCGCACGCGAGGCAGGGCGCGCGGCGTGGCAGAGGCCCAGAGGCGCAGCTGTCCGGGCGCGCGATCCAACAAGAGCGCCATGGCCTCCGCCGCGTCACCGCCTCCAAGCACGTCCTCGCCGATGTCGTCCCAGACGAGCGCGACCGGCTCCGCGGGCAATACCGCGAGCAGCGAGTCTACGAGGTCCTGGATCCACCGCGCGCGATCACCCCGGCTGCGGCTGGGAGAGACGTAGTCGCCGCCGGAGAGGCTCGCGAGTTGGGGCCCGAGCTGCAGCAGGCGCTGCCATGGGTCGTGTCCGGCGCCGAGCTCAAGAGTCGCGCGCTCAGCCCGCTGCAGGTCCCAGATGAGGTGCCGGAGAAACCGGCTGCGTCCACTTCCGCGCTCACCGGTGATGAACACCACCGGTGGCAGAACCTCGTGCCCAGCGCGCTGGGGCTCGAGCGTGCGGCGCACCAGCTCGTCGCGCGCATTGCGCCGTTTCACTCCGAGCAGCGGCAGCCGCCTGGGCAGGGAACCGCTCCAACCACGCACCGACGAATCCGGGGGCAGCAGCGCCGTCCGCACCGAGTCCAACTCCGGGCGCCTCGCGGGGTCGGGGTCCAGCAGCCGGCGCAGGGCGCCCAGCACGCGCTCGGGCAGACCGCGATCCAGCAATTGGGGGGGCAGCTCCCCATTGGAGGTGGCTGCGTTGACCCGAATGCGCGCCCCGCAGTAGGCCTGCACGAGGACGACGCCCAGGGCGAAGCCGTCGGACGCCGCAGTGGCCGGAAGGCCTCGCAAACGTTCGGGCGCCAGGTATCCGGGCGTACCGCCCCGTTTTCCCCTCGTCGCCGCCGCGGCGAGTCCAAAATCGATCAGGATGGGCGTTGGGTCGGCGAGGTCGCGGACCAGGACGTGATCTGGTTTGAGGTCACCGTGGACGAGACCGCTGCGGTGCAGCTCGGCGACGGCCTCCACGAGCCGCGCGAGGACCGGTGTGATGTCTTGGCCACCCACGGCCCACGCCAACAGCTCGGGCCCGTCGACCCAGTCCCGGACGAGAAAGGCGCGCGGCGCGCCGTCCTGTCCGGCGCTCAGTTCGGGCACGTGGCGCGCTGCGGTGCGTAGATCGCGGGCGGCTGCGAAGCCCATGGCCAGGACGGGGGCGATGTAGGGGATGGCCAGATTGCGCAGCGCTTCGAACTCGGCGACGGTCCCGTCGACCCGCTCCTCGCCCGACAGGCCGAGTTTGAGGACCGCGGGGGCGTCGGCACGGAGGGTGTCCTGCACCCGCAGGGCGATGCCTTGGGCGCCGAGGCCCAGGCGATCCACGATCCGGTAGCGTCCAGCAAACAATGTGTGCGTAGCCATCATTGATGGGTGCCATTGTCAGCCAAAAGAGTCAATTTGGCACGACGAAAAGGACATAAGACATAATGGTTCGATGATTATGGCGTAGTTGCTGGGGACCTCGATCCCGCGGATGAGCGGATCGAAAGAATCGCTGCGGTCGGCACGAGGGTTGCGATGGTGTCTGTTGAACTTGGGGGACACCATGACCGACACCACGCAGCTCGTACTTCGCTTTCAGGCCGGGGATCGCACCTCGTTCGGGACCTTGTATGCGCTGACACGCGAGATGGCGTTTCGAACGGCGCTGCGCATCGTGCGCTGCGAGAGTGACGCCGACGACATGGTTCAGGCAGCCTATCTGCGCGCCTGGGAGGCCCGCGACAGGTTACAACAGCCGGAGCGGTTTCAGGCATGGCTCGCGCGGATCGTCGTGAACCTCTCCCGGACCCGATGCCGGCGGCGAGGACGGTTCGTCGAGGCGGACGCGGCGCCCGTGCCCGCGGTAGAGCCGAGGGCGCATGTGACGCTGGAGCGGGCTCAGTCCAGGCGGGCGCTCGACACCGCGATCGCGACGCTGAGTCCCCGACAGAACAACGTGGTCGCGCTGCGATTGCGGGAGGATCTGAGCTTCAAGGAGATCGGTGCCCGCCTTGGCTGCACCGACGTCGCCGCGCGGGTCAACTACCTCTACGGCGTCCGCAACCTCCAGGTGCGGATGGCCGCGTAGGTGCCCGAGTCGTTCTGTGGCGTGGACCCTGTTAGTTTGTAGGACAGCGATGAACAGGCAAATGAAGACAATTTGGATTGGGATGTTGGGGGCCGCGACCACGCTTGGGCTGTGTGCCTGTGGCGGTGGACCGGAGGCCAGTCACCCGCTGCCGGACTGGCCGGAGGACGTGCCTGCGCTTGAGGAGCTCATCCTGGAGCCCGAGACGGTCGAGCAGACGTACGACGAGGGCGCTGAGGACCAGGTTCAGGATGAGTCGGGCTTGCGGGTAGCTGAGCAGGGGCTGGTGGGCGAGCCCGCTGTTCTGCTGCCGCATCTGCGGCAGGGACTGATCATCTCCAATGTCATGGCCCGGACCGGTCTGAGACTGCTGGGGTCAGTAGCGCGTAGCGGGCCTCCGGTGTCAGCGGACAGGAACAAGCTGGTGTGGGAGGTGGAGGATCGCGGCGCGCTGTATCGCCTGATCATTGAGCGCGATCTCAGCGTCGCCGGCCGCTGGAACTACCAATTGCTGGTGCGCCCCGCCGAGGCGCGGGATGACGTGGTGCCACGCCTTCTGTTGGGTGGGTGGTTTCGGCCGCAACCACGCGAGAACGGCCGGCAGATGGGGTCGGGTCTGATCCGTTACGACTACGACGCGTTCGCGACGTTGCCGCAGGCCGGAGAGCCCGTGCGCGGTGTCGGGGCGTTCGGGTTCCGCACCAATCGGCTGGGCGGATTGCGGATGCAGGTCATCCTGGATGGGTTCAAGCCCAAGGATTCCGACCAGCGGCTGGACGCGCGGTACGTCTATCGCCTGGCGCCGGACGGCAGCGGCGAGTTCCGGTTCCTGCTCAAGTCAGACATCATCCCGGCGATTGAGGGGGACGAGATCCTCGGCGAGACAGTCGTCTGGAGTCCGGGCCGCGCCGCGAAGGCCCGCGCGCTCGTGGTCAACCCGAACTTCGAGACGCAGTTGAGGATTGACGAATGTTGGGGTGGTCGAGGCCGTCAGGTCTGGGTGCAGTACGACCCGGCAGGGCTCGGAGAGTCCGATGGTGACGAGGGGCAGTGTGATGGTCCCCTGGCCGACCTGGTCCTCGACGACCCCGACCTGACGCCGGTGGAGCCGGGCAGCCTGCCCGAGGTCCCGCCGGAGGACTAGCCCCGAAAGAAGCGAAGATTCCTGCTGCGGACGCGGATACACCGCCGCTGACGGCGCCCGCGCCGCCGCTCCTCCTCACCTGAACTCTGCTCAGCCTACGTCGTCGTTAGCGGCACGAACGCCGTCATCGTCGGCGTCTCCACGCCCTCGCAACGAAATCTTCGCTTCTTCCGGGACTAGCGGCCCAGCAGCGTGGTTCACGTTTGCGCCCGCCCATCCCGACCTGCGCTCACCGGTCGCCCGGCCCCGACGCGAAGTCCGGCCCTGGCCGACGAGAAGTCCAACCCGAGTTCAGTGGTTGTTGTATTCGGGGGAGCGCTTGTCCAGCATGGCCGCAACACCTTCGTCGTGGTCTGCGGTGTTCTGGACGATGCCCTGGAAGGTGGCCGCCGTCTCGAGCGCCTGCGACATCGTCTGGTGGCGCGCGCGGTAGATGGCCCGCTTGGTCAAAGCCACAGCCTGGGGCGCATTGCTCGCGATGCGGGCTGCGATCTCCAGGCAGCGCTCCATCAGCGCCTCCGGTTCCACGACGTAGTTGACCAGGCCAATGCTCGCCGCGTGCTCAGCTGTGATGACCTCGCCTGTGAGCCCCAGCTCGATGGCCTTCGGGAATCCCACGATCCGCTGCAGGAGGTAGCCGCCCCCGTCACCGGGGACGAGTCCGAGTCGCGGGAACGTCTGCCCGAACTTGGCGCGGACGCTGGCGACGCGGATGTCGCACATGCAGGCCAGATCCAATCCGGCGCCGATCGCGGCGCCGTTGACGGCCGCGATGATCGGTTTGTCGTAGCTGTCGAGGAGCGCCGGGATGCGCTGGATACCGCGGCGGTAGCGTTGTCGGAGATGGTAGGCGTCACCGGCGAACATGCCGGCGTGGTCCTTCATCAGCTTCAGGTCACCGCCGGCGCAGAACGCCGAGCCAGCGCCTGTGATGATGAGCACGCGGACCTCTGGGTCCGCCTCGTAGCGTTCCAGCGTGGAAACAAACGCGGCGATCATCTCCTCGGACCAGGCGTTGCGCGCCTTCGGTCGGTCCAGGGTGATGATCGCCGTATTCTGTGGAACGACCTCGGAGAGGATCGTCAACGCTTGGAGAACTGGAAGCGTGCGCGAGCACCCTTCTGACCGTACTTCTTACGCTCTTTGATGCGCGCGTCGCGGGTCAGGAAGCCGCCCTTCTTGAGGACGGGCCGCAGGTCGGGGTTGAACGCCTCGAGCGCGCGGCTGATACCGTGCCGGACAGCGCCGGCCTGGCCGGCCTTGCCGCCACCCTTGACGTTGCAGATGAAGTCGAACTGGCCGACGGTCTCCGTGGCTTCCAGCGGCTGCTTGACGAGCAGCATCAGGATCTCACGGTTGAAGTAGTCGTCACCGCTCTCGCCGTTGACGACGATCTGCTGGCCCTCGCCGCTGACGGAGGGACGAAGGTAGACGCGGGCGACGGCGGACTTGCGGCGTCCTGTCGCTGTGGTCCTCGGGGTTGCACTCATCTTAGACCTCCATCGCCGTCGGCAGTTGCGCGGCGTGCGGGTGCTCGGCACCTGCGTAGACTTTGAACTTTTTGATCATGCGCCGACCCAGGGGACCCTTGGGCAGCATGCCTTTGACGGCCGCAAAGATGACGCGCTCGGGGTGCTTCTTCAGCTGCTCAGCTGCGGTCACCTCGCGCAGACCACCCGGGTAGCCGCTGTGGCGGTAGTACTTTTTGTTGGTCAGCTTGTTGCCGGTGAAGACGACCTTCTCCGCGTTGACGACGATGACGAAATCACCGGTGTCGACGTGCGGGGTGTAGGTCACCTTGTGCTTTCCACGCAGCACGGAGGCGATGACGGTGGCAGCTCGGCCGACCGTCTTCCCTTCCAGATCCACCACGTGCCAGGCGCGCTGGACATCATTCGGGTTGGCGCTAATCGTCTTCATCTCTTCAACCGAAGCATTCGTTCACGTTGAGGTCGGCAGGAGGCCAACCGAGCGGCGCCGGGCGCCAGTGTCGTCGCGGACCTGTCCGCGAGGGCGTTTGTCTCTATAACAAGGGTAGGGGGGTGTCAAGGCAGTGGTCCGGCCACTTGGGTCGGTACCCCTTCGAAGCTGATCCAGGTGCTCAGGGCGTCGGGTTCACCATCGGCGTCGAGGTCGATGTCGGCGTGCGCCGTCAGCAGTTGCGGGGCCAACTCGCAGGCCGCGGCGAGGGACGCGCAGACGGACTCGAGACCCTCGCAGGTTGATCCGTCCACCGGGGTCGAGCAGCCGCCCTCGGGATCGATCAAGGCCTGGTCCAGGTCCAGGCACGTGCACTCGTCGCTGGCCAGGTAGTCGTTGAGGGCGTCGATCCAGCCCCGAACGGGCAGGGCGCCACTGACGAACGCCGTCTCCAGCTCGCCCGATGCGCCCAGCGTCGCCTGGAGCTGGGCGCGTTCAATGGGGATCTGCAGCACGATCGCCCCGAGGGGAAACAGCAGCGCGAAATCACCGCGCGTGGAACGGACCTCGTCCCCGTCGATGGTAACCTGGAATCGGGCCCGTGGGGTGATGGTGCCCGGATGGAACGAGACCGGGTCGAGCAGGTGCGCATCCTCCGTGTCGAGGTCGCCATCGGCGTCCGACAAAGTGGCGAAGTGGATCTGATCACCCACCCTGATCGCTCCATAGGACAGCCGCCCATCGGCGATGGTGTCGGCGAATTGCTGGTTGATGCTCGGGATCCCCAGGGCGACGCTCGCGTCGTCCAGCAGCGGCCCCAGCGCGTGGTCTGGCGTGCTGTCACCGTCCACGTCGGTGCCTTGTGCGTCGGCGTCGAGCAGCACCGAGGTGAAGAATGTACCGGCGCCATACCCCTGGTAGTCAGGCGCCGCGCCGGGGGTGCAGTCCTCCACACCCAGGCAAGGATCTCCCCCGTTGTTGGCGCCGTTGTTGGCGCCGTTGTTGGCGCCGTTGTTGGCGCCGTTG
>CALBXO010000209.1 GCA_937890335.1 uncultured Pseudomonadota bacterium
CGCGCGCGACAGCTTCTTGAGGGCCTTGCCCTTGGCGCTCTTGGCGTGTTTGTCGCGTTTGGACGTGAGTTTCTTGAGGTCGCGCTCGAGCCGGCTGAGCTTCTTCTTCTGCTCATCGGACATCTTCTCTTTCTGGGCCTCGAGCTTTTTCTTGAGCTTGTCGATCTCGGCCTTCTTCTTGTCGAGGAGGTCGTCGAGGCTCTTGTTCTCTTTGTCCCACTTGTTGGCGAGCTCCTCGAGCTTCTTGGCGAGCGCCTCAAGGTCCTTGTCCTTGAGTTTGCCCTCTTCGAGCAGCTTGGAGAGCTTCTCGAACTCCTCGGCTGCCTTGTCGAGATCTCCGGCCTCGAGGGCCTTGGCGATGTCCTTGGTGTGCTGGTTTTTGGCGAGCTCGTCTTTGACGTCCTTGATCTCTTCCTCGAGGGCTTTCCACTCCTCGTCTTTCTTCTCAAAGTGACGCTCTTCGAGCCTGTCGATCTCGTGGAAGAGGTCCTCCTTGGATATCTCCTTCTGCTCGACCTTCTCGATGAGCTCTTCAATGTCTGCGGCGATCTGCAGGTTCTTGTCGTCCTTGCTCGCGACGAGATCCTTCTTGACCTCCTCCCAGCGATTTTTCAGGGTGTCGAGGTCGCCATCGTCGATGACCGCGGTGGCCTCGGGGATGGGGTCCTCGGGGGGGAGCGTGCCGTGGATGGTCGGGGGTTTGACGAGCACGACCGCGATGACGGCACAGGCAGCCAGTGACATCGCGATGAAGTCTTTGGGGGCGCGGAAGGGCGTCGCTCCGGCGACCTTGGCGCCGGCCACATGCGAGGCCGCGTCGTCGATCGCCGCGCGCTGAAATGGCGTGGGGTCCGCCTCTTGCGAAAAGCACCACGCGGTGGTGATGCGGGCATGCAGGCCGTTGTGTTCGTCAATTCGCAGGGCGACTTCGCGCGCATCAATACGGTGCAGCAGCGCCCACGCGAGCCCGGCGACGGGGAATGCCAGCAGCGCCAGAGACCAGGTCGACAGCGCCTCCGACGCCATCCAGCCTGTCTTGTACAACACGAGCATGCACATCCAGAGCGTGAGAGCTGGGATGGCGCTCGTGGTCAGCCCGTCCAGCACCCGCTGCGCGTACAGCCGGATTCTTCCGAGTGTGATGAGGCTTCGAATCTTATCCATGCGTCCTCGCTGTCGCGCCGATGCTACCCTGAACGTCGCCTCGGACGGAAATGCTTCCCGTCCGAACGCACAAGGTCACGGAGCGATCTCCAGCGGTTCGAATGCGTTGTTGTCCGGGCAATTGCCCCGTCTGCAGAAGTGAGGTCTGCGCGCCACGGCGACGGCGTATTGCTCGGCCGTGATGTGGCCGCGACCATGCATGACCTTGATGAGGCGCCGCATCCGGTCCCACCAGGAATCGCTGATGGCGCCGCGGGCGAAATAGCCGTGGAATTTGCGCGGGCCCGGCAGAATGCTGATCAGCCAGACGGACTCCCCGACGTTGAGCCTGGACGGGTGTTTGCCAAAGTAGTGGTAGCTCGCCCTGCGGATGCCGTACACGCCGGGCCCCCACTCCACGATGTTGAGGTACCACTCGAGGATTCGGTCCTTGGGGACCCGCACCACCTGTTCCATGGCAAACGTCAGCATGGCCTCCTGAAGCTTGCGCGCCGCGGTCTTCTGGTGGGACAGGAAGACGTTCTTGACCAGCTGCATGGACACCGTGCTGGCCCCGCGGACGTACCGTCGGTCGCGCAGGTTGCGCTCGATGGACTGTTTGACCTGGAACCACGAGAAGCCCTCGTGGGTGTAGAACGAGCCGTCCTCGTTCGTGCGCAGCGCCTTGACCACAAACGGACTCACCGCGCCCAGCCTGGTCCACGTTTCATCGGTGGGCGAGATGCTGAATTCGTAGTCGGTCTCCGGCTGAATGGCCGTGTGCACATGGTGTTCCTCCTCGAGGAGGACGCGCACATCGGTTCTGGGGTTGTAGCTGACGATGTCGAACCCGGGCAGCTCCACGCGCGAGTCCGTCTCCATCTCGGCCACCTGCGTTGGGTCCACATCGACCCGGAATGTGAAGCCGACGTCGCCGCGGAACTTCATGGGGTGGACCTCGCGCTTGAGCGCGATGGGGACGGCGTCGTAGATCGCCTGGGCTGAGGTGGGCGCCATCTGGGCGCGGAGCTTGAACCGTTTGATGGGGACGATGGCTCGGGGGGGCGGGTGTCCGATGCCGAGCACGTCGAGCCGATAGGTCACCCGCGCGGCCTTCCCGAGCGCGAAGCGTCCGTTCCGGACTACGAAGTCGCCGGAGTCGGGCGTCCAGGTGGCGTCTCCGCCGAGCGTGAAGTCGAGCCCCTCGATGGGCTCGGAGGCGAGCTTCGGGTGGTTGAGCTGGAGGCCATAGATGCGCACGTCTCCACCGGCGTCCAGCGGTTGTCCTCGTCCGGTAGTTGACGCCGTCATCGCTGCGTCAAGGCGCGCAGATTTAAGCCCGGACAGCGGCCGGGCGTGGCGGGCCAACGCCGCGATGTCCAGGCCGGTGATGTCCAGTTTCGAGTCGATGTGGGACGTGTCGAGTCGCACCGTCGACTCGTGGCGGATCGTGCCGCCGCCGGGCCCCGTCAGGTTGCCCTTGGCCTCGATGCGCTCCCGCAGCAGCAAATGTTCCGCCTCGAGATCCACATCGGTCGCCACCCAGGTGCTCGACCGGGCTCCTGCGATCCGCCAGGTCACCGTGCCATGGCGCACGGCCAGCTTGGAGGGCAGGGAGCGCAGCCTATCCACAATCTGGGGTTTGGTGGTGGGTGCCTGTGCTGCCGCCGGCTGGGGAGAGGCGATGGATTGCGCGGTGGTCACGACCCCGAGCGCGGCGCTCGGGATGGCGATGGCGCGCAGGGTGCTGAGTGTGTTGCCGCCCGATGGGGACGTGGTAAAAACCAGATTTGGTGCTGTGAGAACGACCTCGCGCAGGTCGGGCCGCCCACCAGCGCGGATGCCGCCAACGCGGGCGTCGAGGCGAGGCGCCGTCATCAGCGGTGGTCTTCCCATCAGGCCAGCTTCGAGGTTCGTGACCGAGAACTGATCCGGGGATTGGAAGGCGAGGCCGTCGAAAGCGGCGCGCATGCCAGGCACGGATGGGATCGGGTCGAGCTCGACGCGCTGTCCGGCGAACGACACGTCGGCGGTCCAGCCCTCATCGCCGCGCCGCGCCACGGCGGTGACGGCGCCGGGCAGCACCACGCCGGGCAGGGAGGCGCCTGCGATGCGCGTCCGTCCCGTGACGATCGTCCCGGCGTCGGGCCGTCCGTCCGCGAGCTTCACCTCGACATGAACGTCCTCAAAGTGGACGCGGCCGCCGCGCTTGTTGTCGACGAGCGTGATGTCGCCGTCCCGTACGTCCATATCCGGGTAGCGCCGTACGCCGCCGGTGCTCGCGGCCCCCTGGGCGGTGGTGCCTTGAAGCCGGCGCTCGATCGCGTCCAGCAGCGGGTCGACGTCGCTCGTTCCGTCGGCGCGACGCACCGCGTGCACCGTCGGCGATTCTATCTCGACGCTGGCGATGTCGACCCGTCCTCGCCACACACTGACGAGATCGGCGTTGACCCGGAGGATGGGAACGGTCAGGAGGGCGGGGCGCTCATCGCCGGGGCGCGGGCCCACCTTCAGGTCGTGGACCACCACGGTGTAGAGCCCCACGAGCTCCACGCTCCCCGTTGAGATAGGCAGCCCGGCACGCTGGGAGGCCACCGCCAGGCGGGCGTTGACCTGGCTCTCCACCCACTCTGGGAGGATGAAACTATAGACGAGCGCCACGGCCAGGGCGAGCGCGAGCCCCA
>CALBXO010000210.1 GCA_937890335.1 uncultured Pseudomonadota bacterium
CAACATCCGCCAAGGGCCGTTCGACACCACCCACCTAGGCCTCTGTGACGCCCACTGGGACCACGGAGTTCAGATGCTCATCTCCACCATTTGCAGTCGTCGCGTCGTCACCGCGGCCGCGGACGACTCCCTGTACACAATCGCGCAGAAGATGCGAACCGAGCATGTCGGTGATGTCGTCGTGGTGGGGGGGCCGACGGGAAGTCGAAAGCCCGTGGGAGTCCTGACGGACCGAGACATCGTCGTGGCAGGTTTCGCGGAGGCGGGCGATCGCGTCATCGACCTCGTTGCCAGCGACATCATGACGCCCAATCCCCACTTGATCTGGGAGTCGGACACTCTGGACATTGCCATTGAGCGGATGGCCAGTTGCGGGGTTCGGCGCCTGCCCGTCATCGACAGTCACGGGGAGCTCGTCGGCGTCATCAGCTACGTCGACCTCGTCAGTCGATTGGCCCATCACCTGACGCGTATCGTCGATCACTCGGTGGTCCAACACGCAGCTGAGGAAAATCGCCGTCAGTAACGCTGCTGCCGCGGCTCCGGTGGGCGGCGAGTCACCGGGCGCCGCGGTGACGCAGCAGGTGCGGGGCATCTACCGCCGCGTTGCGTCCGCCACCCATCGTCCGATGGGCCTCTCCCCCCTCCCGCTCGCCACCCCAACGCGCACACTGACGCCCGAGACTTCATGCGAACCATCATCGAGCCCTTGCTGTGTACCTGGACGCGCGCGCGGCGCCCCCCCAGATTCCGCCGGCCCAGCTTCCCGCGCAGGCGCTCGCCTGCGCTCTCTATGAAGAGGTCGGGATTCGCGGCGTGGAGGTTGGTTCCGTGATGCTCGGACGGAGGGAACCTGAGACCGGCACCGAGCAGCTCGCCGCAATGGATCTGGTCCGCCTGGCGCTGCCTCGCCGCGTGTACACGCAGAGCCACGTGGATTACATGATCGAGGGCGCGGACGCGCTGATGCATCGACGGGATGAGATTCGGGGTCTGGCCATCGAGTGGCAGTCGCCGGTGCTGCGCCATTTCACAGCGCGATTTCGGCGCGCGTGATACCTGGCTGGGCCGCCGCGCGGGGCAAATGTGACCTACCTCACCCGGAATCCGCAAACACCGAGGTAGGCGGACTCGTCTGCGCCGAGGTCGCGCGCGTCCAGGCAGGTGGTCCCGTCCTCGCAGTGTGCGTCCAGAGAGCAGTGGTTGCTCGCGACGCAGAAGATCTCCGGCTCGTTGATGACGCGCAGCGTGTGGTCGGGGCAGATCGCGGGGCCGGGGGAGCATTGGTTGCCGTCAAACGCGTTCTCGACGCCCACCACACGGCAATCTCCCGGACACTCACCGCCCAGCGTGCACGCTGTGACGCATTGGCCATTGTGGCAGTACGCGTCGCCACACCCGTCGGGACAGGTTGAGAGGTCGCGCGGCACGCAGCCGCGCAGGGTATTGCCCTCGCGCAGCTCGCATACCAGGCCCTCGCCACAGTCCTGGCTCTCGTTACAGCGCGGCCGGCACACGCCCTCCACGCAGGCGTCGTCTCCGCACGCGTCGTCGGCCGCGCACACCTCACCCAGGTTGGAGGTCGGCGCGTGCCCGCGGCAGTAGCGCGGGCCGGTGAGGTCGCCCCGCGGACGGCAGACCTGTCCGAGGTCGCACATCTCGTCGGACATGCAGGGCGAGCAGGCCTGCCCCTCGCAGTCCCGGTCCAATACGCAGCGCCCGTGGAGACAATAGCGGCCCTCGCCGCAGGAGACGCCGTCGCACCGGTCCGGCTCGCACACGCCGCGCACGCATCCGTATCCGTCGGGGCACTCGATGTGCTGCGTCACGCAGCTGTCCTCGGCGACGACGCAGCTACCGTCGTTGCACACTTCGTTGAAGTCGCAGGTCACGCCGTAGCAGGGATCCGCGTCAAAACACTGACCCAGTGAGCAAATCTGCCACTCCGCGCAGTCCCCACACGAATCCGGGCAGTCGTCGCCGTCGCAGATCGGGTCAGAGTCTGCGCACATGCCGTCGGTGCACAGTGCGCCGCCGCAGTCATCCTCCGACGCGCAGAGCTCTGGGGTGGGCGCGTAGTTTGGGGAAGGCGTGCAAGCAGCTGCGGCCAGGGAGAGAGAGACGAGGGTCCAGATGCGTGGCATGGGATGCTCCTTGGTGGTTGCACCAAGGATGAGGGCTGCCGGCGCGTGGGCGTGGTCCCGCGCCCTTAAGTTTCTTAACGCTGCCAATCGCTGGGAACGCACACCAGCGGTGAGAGCACCTCGCAACCAGTCTGCGTGTGACCAATGGCGGGCGCGGGTGTAGATTGGGGCCGTGAAACTGCTGACCTTTCAAGTGGACCGCTTTGCGTGGCGAAGCCACTCCCAGACGCTGGAGGAAGCGTCGCCCGAGGCTGTCGAGGACGAGGTCGGTGACGCGCTCGTCGCGTTTGTACACATCGGTCAGGCGGATGAGGGTGAGGCGAGGGCGAGGGCCTTCAAGAAGACTCTCAAACACCTCAAATGGGCCGCGAACAAGGCGGCGCTGCGCACGGTGGTCCTCCACTCGTTCACGCACCTGGGCGAGGTGAACGCGGACCCGGCGTTTGCGCAGGCGTTCCTCCACGAGATGGACGAGCGCCTGTCGGGCACCGGCTACACCGTCAAACAGACCCCGTTTGGTTGGTTCTGCGCATGGGAGATCTCCGTGCGCGGGGACAGCATGGCCAAAGTCTTCAAGAGTATCTGACCTGTGACCCCCCGAAACACCGGAGACCGCTGTGATCATTGTTGAGAGCCACGTGGACATTGAGACGCCCACCGGCACGATGCGAACGTTCGTCTACAAACCGGCCGCCACGGGTGTGTGGCCCGGCGTGGTGTTCTTTTCCGAGATCTACCAGGTGACCGGCCCGATCGCGCGTACCGCGAGGCTGCTCGCCGGGCATGGCTACCTTGTCGCCGTGCCGGAGGTCTACCACGAGTTCGAGCCGCTCGGATCGCCGTTTGCGTACGACACGGTCGGCACCGACAAGGGGAACCGGTACAAGGTCGAGAAGGAGGTCAGCAGCTTCGATTCCGACGCGCGGGCGGTCTTGGACTGGCTCGGCGCGCAGGACGACTGCAATGGGCGTTTTGGTTGCATCGGCATCTGCCTCGGCGGGCATTTGAGCTTCCGATGCGCCATGGAGCCGGACGTGCTCGCCGGCGCGTGCCTCTACGCCACCGACGTCCACAAGGGCTCGCTGGGCAAGGGCATGTCGGACAACTCGATGTCGCGCATTCCCCAGATCAAGGGGGAGCTGGCTATGGTCTGGGGGCGGCAGGACCGACACGTCCCACGCGAGGGGCGGCGGGCCATCTACGACGCGCTGGCGGACTGCGGCGCCCACTTTGGTTGGTACGAGTTCAACGCGCGGCACGCCTTTGTGCGCGACGAGGGGTACAGGTACAACCCGCCGCTGTCTCGCATTGTGGAGGACATCGTGCTCGAGCTCTTCCAGCGACGACTGCAGCTCGGCGAGCCGATCGTCGCCGACGAAGAAACAGGCAAGCTCATCTGCTGACCCGGCAGGCACCCTGCTCATGGGGTAGGGCGCTGGGGGACGGTTTTCAGGCGACCTGTCTCAGAAATCTGGGGTCGCGCCGGCTGCGCGGCCGGGTGTGGGCAAAGCCGAGGGCTGTGATGAGGGCGAAGACGATGCTGCCGTCGTGTGCGTCACCGAGGTCCGCCTCCAAGGGTAGCGGCAGGCCTGTCCCGAGCGCGACAGCACCCTTGCGGTCGAGCCGCCGCGCGAGGACGCCGTCCTCGTAGTAGCGGAACCCAAAGCAGTCGTCTTCCGTGCTTGCGTAGAAGGCCAGCGCGCGGCCTCCCAGGCTCAGCTGCGCCCACGCTTCGTCGTGGAAAGCGAAGCTCAGGTCGGCGCTCCAGCACTCCAGGATCGGCACACCGTCCCCGTTGAGGTGCTTTCCGACGACCGATCGACCGAGTCCGCGGACCGCAGCGGCGACCGCCTCCTGCTCGTCCCCTTCGACTACCAGGCCCGCTACATGCCAGCTCAAATCGCCCCTCCCCCACCGTGCGCGCCGTCACCGAACATACGGCCGTGCAAGATCCGTACGCTGTTAGTGGGCTGACGGGTCGCATTTTTCCGCAACGCGGTGGCACCGCGCCCGTAAACCCGTCCGAGGGCCGCGCGTCGCGGCCCGCACGGAGGGTCTCGATGTCACTCAGGAACATGTTCCGCTTTGAATTCGATCCGGGGGCGGGCTACGTGGTCGCCATGCTGTGCGTCACCGCTGCCTTCGCCGCCTGCGAGATGGCCTCGGCGCCCCACATCCTCGTGGACGAGGAGCTGGCGCCATTGGCCGATTGCCCCGAGTGCATCTGTCCGGTGCTCGAATGCCCATCGCCGCCACCGATGGCTTCCGGGGCGGACCGCGCATCGCCTCCGCCTGCGGTCCCCTCGGGTCCGAGCCAGCTTGTTGATCTGAACCACGCGTCGCCCGTGGAGCTCACGGGTCTGCCCGGCGTGGGCCCAGGCACCGCCGCTCGGATCATCGAGTACCGCAGCCGACGCCCGTTCAAGAAAACGAGGGATGTGATGCGAATACGTGGTATAGGGCGTCGCAAATACGCGAAGATCAAGCAGTTTGTCACCGTCGGTCCCCGCGGCGGGCCACAGATACGGCGGACGGACCGCGACTAGGTGGGTGGTGTCGAACGGCCCTTGGCGGATGTTGTGGGCATCTGTCGCGCA
>CALBXO010000211.1 GCA_937890335.1 uncultured Pseudomonadota bacterium
TTGCCGTCCGGGGTGAAGAAGAGGGCGCGCACCTGGGGCATGATGGGCCCGCCGTCGCCCTCCATCGCAGGGGCGGCGACCCGTCCCAGTTCGTGGCCCGTATCGATCTCCCGCGCGACCACCAGGCCGAAATCGAGTGGATTTCCATCCGCCTTCGGATCGCGCGTGGCGTAGATCAGGTGACGCCCGTCGGGGCTGAGGACGCGCGCGCTGATGGGGTACAAGCCGGGCGTGGCGGCCTCAAGCTTGCCGGTCACGACGTTGACCCGTCGGTTCCCCCACAGGATGAGGGGCCCCTGCGGCCGCGGCAGCGTGGAGATGACCGCTGCCTCGTTCCCCACGTCGATGCGGTGGCGCACCTCACCGGTTGCCGCGTCGATGACGAGCAGCGGGTCGCCATGCGCGTTGTGGTAGAGCAGGACGCCGAGCTCGGGAACAAACAGCAGTCGGTGGGGCGCGTACGGACCGAGGTCGGTCAGGTGGAGAGTCCCGGTGCCCGCGCCAAAGTCGAGTCGCGCCAATGTGCTGACGTACGGGTACTTGCCCTCGTTGGCGTGCCAGATCGCGACCCACGCGGTCCGGTTGGGCCCCAGGGCGACGACCGAGTTGATGTTCGCGCGGAGGGTTGGAATCGGCCGAAGCTGCGGGGCCTTCATGTCCTCGATGAGGGCCACGCTGCCGTCGGAGAACTGCAGCAGCGCGGCGTCGCCATCGGGCCAGGGGTGCACCGCGCCCAGGCCGCGCGCGCCCGCAGGAAGTGGCAGTGTCACAGTCTGGTTGTCCCTGCCCAGTGTCAGCGTCGTACGGTCGCCGCCAGGCACATGATGCAGCTCGCCGCCATCGCAGGATCTGAGTTGGGCTTTCGTCGCGGGCGTCAGCTTCAGCGGGCGGGTCCGCAGCACAAAGTGGCGCGCGCCATCGGGGTCTATCGTCCAGGAGCGAAGCACGGTCGGGCAGCCCGGGCGAGGGAACAGTCCGGTCCCCGTGTCCAACGGCAATCGCGTGGCTCCAAGCGGCTGCAACCCAGGCCAGGAGAACAGGCGCAGCGTCAGGTTGGGGACGGTGGGCCGGTCGAGCACGACCGTCGCTCGTGCCGCCTTCTTGCGTTGCCAGCGTGCTGGACCAGAATCGGCAGGTGCCAGGAGTGGCTGATCGTCTGTGCCGACCCGCCGGGGAGGCGGCGCCTGCGCCGGGTAGTCGCCCTGGTACTTGCGCGTTGTGCGCGTTCCGTCTGGACGGACCCTGATCCAGGTACCGTCGATTTTTCCCGTTCGGTATTGGCCCTGCTCCACCAGCTTCCCGTCTTCCGAACGCTTCTCGTGAAGGCCGTGCCGCACGGCGTTTTCGTAGGTCTCGAGGGCGAGGACCGTGCCGTTGGGGTGCCAGGTGCGTGAGACGCCGTGGCGCTTGCCGTCGCGCCAGGTCGCGCTGTGTTTGGGCTTGCCGTCGGCGTCAAAGAAGCGGACCTCGCCTTCCCAGCGCCCGTTCTTTCGGACGCCGTCCAGTATCAGGTGACCCGCGGCGTTCCACGTCCGCTCCCGTCCGTTGCGTGCACCATCGCGCCACGTGGCCTCCGAGCGTGTCTTGCCGTCGGGCCACCAGGTGACGATGAGGCCGTCGTCCACGCCGTCCACCGATTGGCCCCGCGCCAGAGGTTGGCCGCCGTAGTAGGTGCGCGTCCAGGGGCCCTGCTTGCGGCCCTGCTCGTCGACGCAGGCCGTCTCGTTGCCGTCTGTCACCTCGCTCTCGTGCGGCTCCGTCCCGGTTGGACAAGGGTTGTCACAACCGACCAGCAGGACGGTCGCGAGCGCGCAGAAGAAGTGCGCCATCCGGCGTGGTTTCGTCGCGTTCAAACTACCTCGCAGCGGGGGACCATTTCGATCGTCACACATCGGCATTGGGAGAGACAATCCGCACGCGACAAGGTTCCCCACGCGCCTCTCCGAAATCGTCGTCGCCGACGAATGCGTGCGCCCGATCTGCTGTTGCAAACGGGTTCTCTCAGAAGCATAGTAGTCGGGCATGCTCCAAAGTGATCGCGCCATTCTGGTCTTCGCCCGCACCCCTGGGTGCGAGGCGGAACACAAGCCGCTCGGCGACGTGCGGCGCGCGCGGCGCGTGCACGAGATGTTGCTGGGCCGGCTGCGCCAGGCGTTGGCGCAGGTCCACGCCGACGCCGATGTGGTGCTTGTGCTGGACGGTGCCGCTGCGGAGTGCGAGGCGGTCGCCACGCGCTTTCGTGCCGAGATCGAGGCCCCAGTTCACCTGGCGCGACAGAGTGCCGGCTCGTTTGGGCAACGCATGGCGCGGGCCGTCGCGCAGGTCCAGGCTTGGGGCGCGCGCACCGTAGTGCTCGTTGGCGCGGACACGCCCGAGCTGACCGCGCACCATGTGGACGACGCGCTGCGCAGGGCCGAGGCGGGCGAGTCCGTCATTGGACCCAGCGCGGACGGTGGTTTCTGGCTGGCTGCGGCGCCCGTGGCCCGGTTTGACGGCATCGAAGTGCTTCCCTGGGAGACCGACCGCCTGTGCGCGGCTCTGGGTTTCAGACTCGGCCCTTGCCACACGCTGCCAATGCTGGCGGACCTCGACGATGTGTCTGACATCCGGGGTCTGGCCGATCGTCTCGCGTGCGCGGGCGACATCTTGTTGGCACGTGCGCTCGTCGCGCTCGTGTCCTCGGCGACCCAGGTCGCCTCCGAAGGGCGCGTCCTGACGCGCTCCTTGCTCGTTGCGCTTCCCGCCGAGCACCGCGGCCCTCCGGCCGCTTAGTTCTCCTCCGCCCCTGGCAGGGGCCTGCTTCTTCTCTCAAAAACTACACGACCAACTCTCGTCGACCTCGCAGTCGACGGGCGTAACCATGGAGACATCATGGCTACTGACGAATTTGTCAGCGAGTTCTACGGCAAGACCATTCAGAAGACCGAGGACCTCATCTACGACGCGTGCTGCGTCGCCGAGTACGACCTGCGGCTGCTCGGGCCCATCACCAACGAGGTCAAGGAGCGGCGCTACGGTTGCGGCAGCCCAATCCCGACGGTCCTGGACGGGTGCACGGTGGTGGATCTGGGCTCCGGCGCGGGCATTGATTGCTTCATCGCGTCGCAGCTCGTCGGCCCGACCGGCAAGGTCATCGGCATCGACATGACCGATGAGCAGCTGGAGATCGCCAACCGCAACATCGACCCGATCATGAAGAACATCGGCTACGACAAGCCGAACGTGGAGTTCCGCAAGGGCCGCATTGAGGAGATTCCCGTCGAGAGCGGGACCGTGGACGTGGTCATCTCCAATTGCGTCATCAACCTCTCGGCGGACAAACAGCGCGTCTTCAACGAGATCTGGCGCATCCTCAAGCCGGGCGGCGAGCTGTACGTCAGCGACATCATCTCCGACCGCCGCATCCCGGCGCGGCTCGTCAACGACGAGCGCTTGTACTCCGAGTGCCTGACCGGTGCCGCCTACGAGGGCGACCTGCACCGCACCATGCGCAAGGCCGGGTTCATGGACGTGCGCTATGGCAGCAAGCGCTACACGCAGGACGTGATTGAGGGCATACGGTTCTTCGCGGCGAACGTGCGCGCGTTCAAGACCGAGCTGGAGGATGCCTGCGAGGACTACGGCCAGGTCGCCGTGTACAAGGGCACGATCCCCGGCAAAGAGCAGGAGTTCGCCCTGGATCTGGGCCACATCTTCCGCTCTGGCGAGCCGATGCGCGTGTGCAAGAACTCGGCGGACATGATCGTGAACTCGCGGTACGCACCGCACTTCGCGGTCAGCCCGGAGATGTTCCATATGGGCCTGTTTGACTGCTCTCCCGGCGCCGCCAAATCGGACGGCGACGATGTGAACGGGAGCTGCTGTTGATGCGATTGTTTCGTTGGGTCGCAGGCGCAGCTTCGCTTGGGTTTCTGCTCGCCTGCGCCAGTGGTGCGTCGGCGCAGGATGGTGGGTCTGAGGAGCCGGAGGCCGGCTACGACAAGGGCTACTTCATCCACGGGGTGGACGGTCGTTTTGCGCTCAAGACCAATACGAGCCTGCAGGTGCAGGCGCGCGGACTGTCCCTGGACGCCGACGACGGCCGCGAGACGCGCGCCGCGTTTCTCATCCGTCGCGGGCGCCTGACGCTCTCAGGCCACGCCCTGAAGCCGGAACTGCACTGGAAGTTCCAGGCGGGCTTTGATGGCGGCACGGTGTCGCTCAAGGACTACTACCTCGATTACGAGGCCGTTCCCGGTTGGTTGCGCCTGCGCGCTGGCCAGTGGAAGCGACCGTTCTCTCGGCAGCAGATGGTGTCTGGCTCCCGACAGGAGCTGGTGGATCGCTCGATCACCAACAATGCGTTTGGGGCGGGACGAGACATCGGCGTGGCGGTTCACAACGGCACTCCTGATGGGTTCGAGTACGCGCTCGGGCTCTTCAACGGGACGGGTGACAAAGCCGCGGTGACCGGCGATGTGCTGGTCGACCCGGTCACCGGCGAGGGCGAGATCACGGGCGTGAAGATCGGCAACGTGCCGCCCGTCGCCCACCCCGCGTTGGTGCTGCGGCTCGGGTACAACCACGGCGGCATCAAGGGCTACTCCGAGGCAGACCTGGAGGGCGGCCCGCTGCGCTGGGCCCTCGCGGGCAGCGGTCAGGTTGACTTCGACGCCGACGATGACGGCGTGTCCAACACCAAGGGAGAGCTCGACTTCAGCCTCAAGGTGCACGGCTTTTCGGCCACCGGCGCCTACTACGGCTCCACGGTCCAAGGCTCTGCCGACTTCACCGACCAGAACTACCTGGCCAGCGGTTTTCATGTGCAGGCTGGCTACGTCATCGCGGACCACTACCAGCCAGCCGTGCGGTTCGCGCAGGTCGCTCGGGATGGGGCGGACAACGATGAGCGGGAGGTCGCGGGCGCGTTCTCCATCTATTTCTTCAAGCACAGCCTGAAATGGCAGACCGACGTCGCTGTGGTCACGCTCGAAGGTCCCGCCGCGGACCGCGACGACGTCCAGGTCCGAACACAACTCCAACTGGCACTCTGACATGATGAACACCCGACATTGGATGGCGTTGGCCATCGTCGCCGTCCTCGTCGCCGCCATGGTCGTGGCCTGCAGTCGCGGCGACTCCGAAAACCGGCTCGTCGTGACAGGTTCGAGCACCGTCGCGCCGCTGGTTTCGGTCATCGCCAAGCGCTACGAGGCCAAGCACCCCGGCGTGCGAATCGACGTGCAGATGGGTGGTTCGTCCCGAGGACTGGCGGATGCGCGCCGCGGGCTGGCAGACATCGGGATGATGTCGCGGGGCTTGAAGGCCGGCGAGAATGACGTGGAAGCCGTCGCCATCGCCCGGGACGGCATCTGCCTGATCGTGCACAAGGACAACCCCGTCGAGGGCCTGACCGACGAGCAGCTCGTCGCCATCTACAAAGGCGAGATCGCGAACTGGAAGGACGTGGGCGGCGCGGACGCGCCCATCACCGTGGTCAACAAGGCCGAAGGGCGCTCCACGCTCGAGCTGTTCGTGGCGCACTTTGATCTGGAGAACCCGCAGATCAAGGCGCACGTCGTCGTGGGCGACAACGAGCAGGGCATCCAGACCGTCGCTGGGAACCCCAACTCCATCGGCTACGTGTCCATCGGCACCGCGGAGTACGACGCGACCCACGGCGTGGCCATCAAGCTGCTCGCCGTCGGCGGGGTGACGCCGTCGGTGGAGAACGTGAAGCTCGGCAAGTTCCCGCTGTCGCGCCCCCTCAACCTGGTGACCGCGGGGGAGACCACGCCGCTGGCCGACGATTTCATCGCGTTTGCGCGGTCCCAGGCGGTCCATGACCTGGTAGAGAAACAGTACTTTGTCCCCATCGCACCGTGACCGCGCGCTAGGCTGGGTTCTGCGGGCGACGGCGGCCCTGGTCGCCGCCATCGTCGTGCTCATCGTTGCGTTCCTGGTCGTTGAATCGGCGGGCGTGCTGCGGAAGCTGGGCCCGTTGCGCTTCCTGACGGATCCGTCCTGGCACCCGACCTCGGGTTCGTTTGACCTGACGGCCATGCTGTTGGGGTCGCTCCTGGTCACGGTCGGGGCGGTAGTCCTGGCCACGCCAGCCGGTGTCGCGTCGGCGCTGTTCTGCCGGTACTACGCACCGGCGCCGCTGGCGAAACTCTACGGGCGAATGATCGAGGTGCTGGCCGGGATTCCGTCTGTCATCTACGGGATGTGGGGGCTGATGGTCCTCGTTCCGTTGATCGGGAAATGGCAACCGCCCGGTCCGAGCCTCCTGGCGGCGGTGCTGATCCTGACCCTCATGATTCTTCCGACCATTGCCCTGTTCTCCGACGCGGCGCTGGCAAAGGTACCCGACCGGTACGTGCGGGGTGCCGCGGCGCTTGGGCTGACCCGCTGGGCGACGTTGCGCGGCGTCGTGCTGCCAGCGGCGCGCTCGGGGCTGTTCACCGGGGTCCTGCTTGGGATGGGGCGCGCCATCGGCGAGACGATGGCCGTGCTCATGGTCTGTGGGAATGTGGTCCAGACGCCCGGAAGCCTCTTTGACCCCATCCGCCCCCTGACGGCGAACATCGCGCTGGAGATGGGGTACGCGCTGGGTGACCACCGCTCTGCGCTGTTTGTCAGCGGTCTGGTGCTGATGGGGATGGTGGTCGTTCTTGTGGGCACCGCCGAGCTTGTCAGCCGGGGGCGTCTGCATGGCTGAGCGCGCGCAGCCCTGGGGCGACCACGTCGCGGCGGTGTTCATCTGGACGGCCGCTGCCGTCGTCACGTCCGTCTTTGTCTGGATGCTGGCGGACATCGTCTGGAACGGCGCTGGGCAGATCTCGTGGGAGTTCCTCACCGCCCCCACGGACGACGCGGGTCGGGCCGGCGGCATTGGTCCCATTCTGGTCTCCACGGCGATGATATTGGGTGTCTGCATGGCGGTCTCCGTGCCGCTCGGGGTGGGCACTGCGGTGCTGCTGTCCGAGTTTACGGGCACCAACGTGACGTTCGGGCGGCTGGTTCGGCGCAGCCTGGATGTGCTGGCGGGGGTGCCGTCCATCGTCTTTGGACTCTTTGGGAACGCCTTCTTCTGTCACGTGCTCGGGCTTGGCTTTTCCATTCTCGCCGGTGGGCTGACGCTGGCCTGCATGGTCTTGCCCATTCTGATTCGCTCCACGGAGGCTGGTCTGCGCGCGGTTCCCAACGAGTATCGGATGGGGGCGGCCGCGCTGGGCATCTCGCGCACGTCGGCCCTTTGGCATGTGCTCCTGCCGGCGGCGGCTCCCGGCATTGTGGTCGGTCTGGTGTTGGGCGTCGGTCGCGCGATCGCGGAGACGGCGGCGCTCCTGTTCACCAGCGGCTATGTGGACCGCATGCCTGGCTCGCTGTTTGATTCGGGTCGGTCGCTGTCCATCCACATCTACGACCTGTCCATGAACGTCGCGGGCGGGTCGGCCAACGCGTATGCGTCCGCGCTCGTTCTGGTGGCGTTGCTCGTTCCCATCAACGCAGGCATTTCCTGGGTTGCCGACCGCTGGTTACACCGGAGACTCGTCCGATGATTCCACCTGCCGCTCCCCCGGCTCATACCCCGGCTTCGACTCAGTCGCGCGTGCTGGCGGCCGGCGCCAGACCCATGGTGGAGGCGCAGCGCGTGAGCGTTCGGTATGGGAAACACGTGGCCGTCGAGGACGTCACGGTCTCCATCGGTCGTCAGCAGATCACAGCATTGGTCGGGCCGTCTGGGTGCGGCAAGACGAGTTTTCTAGGGACCCTCAACCGCCTCAGCGACTTGATCCCTGGGTGCGAGGTCGCGGGTCGTGTCAGCGTGGACGGCGAGGACATCCGGGCGCGAGGGTTCGATCTGGTCGGGCTCCGGCGCCGCGTGGGCATGATCTTCCAGAAGCCGAACCCGTTCCCGCTGTCTGTGCGCCGCAACCTGGAGTTTCCGCTGCGGGAGCACGGCGTTCGCGACCGGGCGCGCGTCGCGGAAGTCGTGGAGCAATCACTGCGCAACGTGGGCCTGTGGGCGGAAGTCAAAGACCGACTCGACGCGCCGGCGCTTGCGTTGTCCGGTGGGCAGCAGCAGCGGCTCTGCATTGCCCGCGCACTCGCCCTGGAGCCCGACGTGCTGTTGATGGACGAGCCATGCAGCGCGCTGGACCCACTGTCCAGCGGCGTTGTCGAGGATCTGATCGGCCAGCTGCGGGCGCAGTACACGGTGCTCATCGTGACCCACAACCTGGCGCAGGCGCGCCGCATCGCGGACAACGTCGCGCTGTTCTGGGCGCAGGGTGGGCCGGGGCGCCTGGTTGAGCATGCGCCGACCGAGGCGTTCTTCGAATCGCCGCGAGACCCGCTGACGATCGCGTACGTTGGCGGCTTGCGAGGCTGAGCCGCCCGACGCGGGGGGGGCCGAGGTAGACCGTGGAAGCGTCGCTGGCAGCCAGGCGTTGGACGCGCCGGGCTGCCAGTTTTGGGTTCCGACTAACGCTTGCGGGTCAGCACCAGGAAACCGACGAGCATGAGGCCAACGAGGCCGGAGCTCGTCGCGCCAACTGCGGTGGTGCACCCGTCGGAGCCGCCACCGCTGCCGCCCGGGCCGGCTCCGTTGTTGCCACCATTGTTGGCGCCATTGTTGACGCCATTGTTCCCAACGCCGTTGTTGTCGTCGTTGTTCTCGCCGTTGTTGCCGCCGTTGTTGCCGTTGTTGCCGCCGTTGTTGC
>CALBXO010000212.1 GCA_937890335.1 uncultured Pseudomonadota bacterium
TCTCGCGTCCGATGGACTGGGCCAGATCCCGCGGAAAACCAGACAAGGTGGCGCGCGTGTCCCATGCGAGGCAGGACCCAGCCAGCGCTGTCAGGCACAGTCCAGCCACGGTGACGCTGCCGAGCTCGGAAAGAATCTGGGCAGACATCGCGCCTGCAACCAGGAGGGGCGCCTCCCGCCCGGGCTGCGCGCGCCATGCGTCGAAGGCGTCGTGGAGATGCGGTTCGAGCTCCTCACGAACGGCCAGCGCGGCGCGCGCGTCGCCCCGGCTCAAGACCCGCCCGACCACGACTGCCCCGGCAATGTCGAGAGTTCGTCGCGGCACCGGCACGCCCACGCCAAGTCGCCCCGCGAGCGTCGCACGCAGGAAGGCGGACGCTGGCGCGACTCCCGCCTCCGCGCTGGTCCAGATGCGCCGGCCCTGCCATCTGTCACAATCCGCGCGTACGCTCGCGTGCGCGCGCGCGAGGGACCACGTCTCCACAGACGAACGCGAGGGCAAATCACCGCCGAATCCCGGCGTATTCGAGCCGATCACATGGGCCGCAGCGTCTCCCTGCAAGCCGCGCTGAAGTGCCGTGCGCCAGATGGGCTGGACCTTCGTCACGGGCCTATCCCCCGCCGCCGCAGACGGACCACGAGGACAACGGTCGCCAGAGCGAGCACGGCGACGGCAGCGAGCAGACCGCCGAGTAGCGCGCGCAGAGGCCCGGCGCTCGCCGCGGTGACGGCCCACGGACCCATGGGTACCACCTCCGCCGCCAGGGCAGGTGTCGCGGGGGCCTGTACGAGGACCACCTGAACGTCCTCGGCCCGCATCTCGTCCACGGCGCCAACGACCAGCGCCTTGCTCTGCGCCGCTGCATGGGGCTGGTCGCCGCGGACGCGCAACAAGACCGACGCGCGCGGAGACGGCCGCTGCGCACCCGGAATCCTCACGCGCTGCGTCGGCGGGAGGGTGAGATGGACGCGCGCATCCACCACGCCCGTCAGCATCTCAAGACTCCCCTCGAGCCTGCGGGCAGCCGCCCCTGCCAACCCAGCGCGGCGAGCGGCCGGCGAGGGCATCAGATCGCCGGCCGCGGTGTCTGGAACGTCTGCCAGGCCACTGTCCCGCACCACATTCCACGCCTGCGAGCGCTGATCCCGCGGCACAGTGACTGTCCACCCCCCACGGCCGCGCTGTACTTTGTCGGCGGCGATGCCGTTCTCGTGGAGCACGGCGACCGTGTCGTTCGCGCTGTTCTCGTCCAGATCATGGACGAGTTCGGCGGCGCAACCGCACAGCGCGCACACGGCGCATACGAGCCCGACAACCAGTCCAAATCGCATGGTCCACAGTATGCCACGCCTCGGCGCGGAATCCATACCCGCGAAGCGCTTGGCGAAAGGGATCGCGCGCGGTACGACATTGCCATGACCGACAAGACACACATCGGCGCTACCCCGGGTCTGCTGGTCGGCGGCGAGAAGCCTACACGCATGACGATGTTCGCCTACGGCCCCGAGCGGCTCCAGGAGCGCGAGGTCCAGGACGTCTCCACCGTCGCGGCCATGCGGGGCGAACATCCGGTGACGTGGCTCGACGTAGATGGCCCCGTGGACGGGGATACCCTCAAGGCGCTCGCCGAGGGCTTTGGACTGCACGCGCTGGCGCTCGAGGACGTACTCCACGGCGAACAGCGCCCCAAATCAGAGTTTTATGACGATCACATCTTCATGGTCGTTCAGCTCGCGACCATCAACACCGGCAAGCTGCATCTGGAGCAGGTGGGTCTGTTCATTGGCTCCAACTTCGTGCTCACGTTTCAGACCGAACCCGGCGACCCCTTCGACCCAGTGCGCGAACGCATTCGCCACGGGCGCGGTCGCATCCGGAGCCACGGATCCGACTACCTCGGCTACGCGCTGATCGACGCGGTCGTGGACCACTACTTCCCCGTCGTGGAGTGGATGGGAGACAAGATCGACCACCTCGAGGACGTCATCCTACACTCGCCGGAGAAGACACTCATCGAGCTGATCGTGGACCTGCGCCACGAGCTGGGCCACCTGCGCCGCCATGTCCGCCCCATGCGGGAAGCGGTCAACATGCTCGCCAAACCCGAGTGCCCGGTCATCACGGACCAGACCCGCGTCTTCCTGCGGGACTTGATCGACCACGCAGCGCGCGTGGGGGAGGCGACCGAGCACCACTGGGAGCACACGCGCAGCCTCGTGGACATGGACGTGGCCACCAGCGCCCAACACCTCAACGAGGTGATGAAGGTACTCACCGTCATCTCCACAATCTTCATCCCCCTCAGCTTCCTGGCCGGCCTCTACGGGATGAACTTCCAGCACGACGCCGGGGCCCTGAACATGCCAGAGCTGCACTGGGCCTACGGCTATCCCGCGTTGATCGCGCTGATGCTCGGCATCACGTTTGCCCTGCTGACCTGGTTCCGCCGCAAGAAGTGGATCTGATCGCGCCGTATGAGATCCGCGCTCGGATTCCTGTACGGACCTCCGCGCATGAATCACGGACCCCGTCCCTGACGACCTTCCACACCTGGCATGGATCTGGATAATAGGACGGGCGACACGGAGGTCGCCATGGTCCGAAAATCCCTTCCCTGGTTCGCAGGCGCGCTCATCCTGACGGTGGTCGTGCTGGCGTGCGTGACGCTCGGCGGGGCCACGATGGTCCAGGACGAGCTTGAGGATCGGGTGGCGACGGCGATCTCGGTCCAGGCCGCACGCCGTGGCTGGACCGTGGAGTGGGCCGGCCTCTCCGTGGAGCCAGAAGGCATCGAGCTGACCGCGCTCACGGGGCGGGGGCCAGAGAACTCCTGGGTGAGCGCCGACCAGCTCCGCGTCGAGTTTGATCCGATGATGGTGCTTTTGGGCGAGCGCACGCCAGAGCGGGTCACGCTGACGGGCGTAGAGGGCGACCTCGACGTGCGCGCACTCAGCGGCCGGTCCGATGTGCTCGGCGCGCCGGCG
Organism: uncultured Pseudomonadota bacterium; assembly: GCA_937890335.1. Classification (GTDB taxonomy): domain Bacteria; phylum Myxococcota_A; class Bradymonadia; order Bradymonadales; genus CALBXO01. The sequence goes on from CALBXO010000212.1 coordinate 2,986, forward strand.
TCGGAGTCCGTTGGCGGCGGCGAGCACCGTGCCTTGCCGCCCGTGAAGGTCTTGGCGCGGGAGGTGACTGTCCGAGGTCTGCCCGGGCTTCCCGCAGTTACGACGCGGTCCATCGTATTCGACGGTGCTCCCGTGGGGCAGCGATGGGCGGGCAGTTTCCAGGGATGGTGTGCCGCGGGCTGTGGCGACGGCCAGAAGGTCCACGGTTCGATCGCCAGGGATGGCGCGACCGTGGACGCCACGGTCGACCTTGAGCACCCCATCGAGCTCGCGATGACGGTCCCCGGGCGGGCGGAGACTGTGGCCGTCACCGTGCAGCGGGTCGCCGTCTCCACCGACGGGGACGGGTTCCGCATTGGCATCGGCCAGGTCGGTGTCCCCATCCCCAACCTGCGTGGCCGGACCGGCACGCTCCACATCGACCAGGTCGATGCACACTTTGATTCACGTGGCAGCCTCATCGCTCGATCACCCAAACGCCTCGCGCTGCGAGGCCCGCGGCTGACCCTCCTCCATGGCGGCGAGGCGCCACGTGACTCCGCACCCCCGTTCCCCGGCGCGCCGGACGAGGTCGAACACAACGGGCTCGACCTCGTCGAGGGGCCTGGGAAACTGGCCGCCCTCATCGGGCGGGCGCTTCCCCACGTCGAAAAGATCGAGTTCGAGGGCGGCCAATTGTCCCTGCCGGATGACGGCGTCGAGCTGCGCGACATCCGCGGCGGTGGGTCGCCGGGCCTCTTCGTGGCCGACGCCCTGTGGCAGGGCAGCCGGGTGGGATTTGAGTTGCGGCCCGAGAGGCCTCAACTCACGCTCACATTCAAAGACGTCCTCTTGCGGGAAGTGAACGCGCGCACGCCGTTAGGACGGGCGCTGGCCCGCTTTGGGCCGACGCTCAGAACACTCGACGGCAGGCTGAGCGGCTCCCTCGCACTCGCCCTGGACGTATCCGACGACTACCGCGCCCCCGTTGCCGCCGCCCCCACTCGGGGGCGGCGTTCGCGCTCTCGGCGAGCGGAAGAACTCGGAGAGCTGGTCCAGCGGCGCGGTGTGCAGGTCGACGGATTTTTCGAGGTCGCCCAGGGCGTGCTCGACGTGCACGGTCTCACGCCCGCGCCCATCCGGGACGCGAGCGCGGACCTGGTCTTCATGGCGACGCTCTGGCCGCCGCAGCGCGACCGCGGCTGGGACGTGGTGCTCGACGACGCCAGCCTCCTGCTGCCGTCCCGCACGGGTGACGTGGCGCAGCTGCAGGTCTCCGGCAACATCCGGCAGCTCGAGGCCGACGACAAGCCGGTCATCGACCTGCGCATCTTCATGGAGGAGACCGACTGCCAGACCGCCCTGTCCGCGATCCCAAAGGGCATGATTCCCCACCTGGGCGGCCACATTCAGGCTGAGGGGCGCTTTGCGCCCCAGATCGAATTCTATGTGGACCTGGAGATCCCCAGAACGCTCCGCATCGACTTTGACGGCCTCCCTGGCACCTGCAAGATCACGGACCTGGGCCCATTCTCACCCGACTACCTCGCCGGTGAGTTCAAGCAGGAGGTCCGCGAGGGCGTCACCCGGCAGGGAATCTACATCGGCCCGGAGAGCGGCAGCTGGGTCCCGATGTCGCGCATCCCAAAGCACGTCCAGGCGTCCATGTACCTGACCGAGGACAGCCGCTTCTACGTCAACAACGGCTTCGTCCCCAACCTCATCCGGCGCGCGCTGATCCTGAACCTGGAGAAGAAGCGCTACGCGTACGGCGGCTCCACCATCTCGCAACAGCTCGTCAAAAACCTGTTTCTGACCCGCAACAAGACCCTGTCGCGCAAGCTCGAAGAGGCGATCATCGTGTGGCGAATGGAGTCCGTCCTGAGCAAGGAGCGCATCCTCGAGCTCTACATCAATTGCGTGGAGTTCGGCCCCAACGTCTACGGAATCCGCCGCGCCGCAAGGTACTATTTTGGCAAGTCACCCTCGAAGCTGACCAAGGTCGAGGGGCTGTTCATCGCAGCCCTCAAACCGGCCCCGTGGCAGGGCGAGTGGTTCAAGCGCCTGGGCATGTCGCCGGATGAGGGGTTCTGGTTCCGCCGGATGGAGAAGCTCATGCAACGCCTCTACCGGGCCGGCGTGGTCACCGAGCAGGAGCTCGAGGACGAGAGTCCCTTCGTCGTCTTCTTTGAGTGAAAGGCGGCAACCGCGCCCGCACCGGCGCCTGCAGGCCTCGGTACGCTCAGAAGGAGGTGCCGCACTGGGCCAACTGCGCGTTGCAGGCGCCGTCGAGCAGGGTGGGGCGCTGGCAGCGATACAGGGCCGACATGGGGGGTAGACAGTCGCCGAGCAGGCACTCGTAGAGCGTGCCGTCGCACCCGTCGAGGCACTGCGTGACACCCACCAACTCTGACCGGCAGACGTTCTGGGCACACTGGGCGGTCTGGTTGACCAGGCAATTCGCGCAGGACGGGACCGACCCCTGCACACAGCCCACGTAGCAGCGTGTGTCGTCCGCTCCGCAGCTCTGGACGCAGGACGGGAACTCAGAGCACTCGGCAGTGGGGGAGCGAACGTACGGGTAGTCGGCGATCAGGTAGTTCAGGCACATCTCGTCCAGTGTGCCTTCGCCCCACCGCACATCGCGGGGCTCGCGCTGCTCGCCATTGATCACGGGCTGGTTGGCTGGGCTGTTGTCGTAGACACAGGTGAGTCTGTGCTTGTCGCCGGGCCGCGTCGTGTAGAACGAAGCGGGCTCAAATTGGTAGAATTGCTGCCAGTTGAAGTCCCACGCAGGCACGTCGATCACGCAGCTGGACTCGCCGCCCTCGTGGACGATTTCGGAGCGGATCGCGGTACCAAGTGTGTGCATATGCGGTGCGGCGCCGATGAGGCGCGCCCCCGCCGGCAGGTCAAACTCGCGGGTGTGCACAGAGTTCGCGTCGCCTGCATCGATGCGGATTGACGGGTCCGGGAACCCGGCAATGACGACCTGGCGCGCAGGGACCTGACCGCGCGGCAGTGTCCACAGCCCCACCTGCGTCCGGTCCGGCGGCGGGTCGCCCGACACGGCCAGCGTGTTGTAGTGGATCTGCATCACCAACCTGCTGCCCGCAGGGACCACGATGGCGGACCCCTCGGGATAGCGCGCCGGCACAGACCCTGGGACCCAACCGGCCACCGGGCCGCCGCCCGACGCGCCGGTGCCGCCAAAACAGGTGTAGCCCGGCCCCGGCTCTGCCGCGTCCTTCTCCACCGCCGCGGGGACATCCGAGGCGTCAATTCGGTAGACCAGCACGTGGTGGACGGTGGCACGCTGCCCGGGAATCACGGTCGAACCCGTCACAAACGTGTCTTCGGCGAATGTGTGGTCCAGAAGGAGGCATCGGTAATCATCCGGGAGGTTGGGGTTGGCGGCGTAGGCCATGCCGGCGTCCAGGGTCAGGTCGAGCGGGGGGAGCTCGGTGCCGGGGTCCACAACCGGGGGTACGTAGCTGCCGGAATCCCCGGCCACAAATCCCTCGTCGGCCCATTGCGCGATCGTCGCGCGCTCCTCTGACGAGAGCTGGCGCGCGTGTTCGATGTCGCGACAGCCGTCTGCGGGCTGCCACGGGGGCATGGTGCCACCCCCAACTGCGTCCACGGCAGATTGCGCCCACCACGCAGCCCCCGCCTCCCACTCGGCGGCGTCGTAGCCGAGCGCAAACGGTCCGATTCCGCCCTGCGTATGGCAAGATACACAGCGCGACTCGAGGATCGCGCGAACGTGTGTGTGGTAGGTCACGGCGCCATCGCCGTTGTTCGCCGGGCCGTTGTTCGCCGGGCCGTTGTTCGCCGGACCGTTGTTCGCCGGGCCGTTGTTCGCCGGACCGTTGTTGCCGGCGCCGTTGTTCCCGTTGTTGCCGGCGCCGTTGTTCCCGTTGTTGCCGGCGGCATCGCCCTCGGCGGTCCCGTCGCCTCCGCACGCGGCGAGCGCAACAACGAGCATGAGCGGATACAGCCTCGACATGGTCCTTTCCTCGGGCGCCGCCGCGGGTATACTCCGCGGCATGCAAGTCTTGATCGGCAACACACGCGTCACCCTGGTTCAGGGCGACATCACAACGCAGAGTGTAGACGCGATCGTCAACGCAGCCAACTCCAGCCTCCTGGGCGGGGGCGGTGTGGACGGGGCGATCCATCGAGCGGGCGGGCCCGCGATCCTGGACGCGTGCCGCGACATCCGCGCCGAACAGGGCGAGTGCGCCCCCGGCAACGCCGTGGCGACCACGGCGGGGAACCTGCCAGCCAAACGCGTGATCCACACAGTGGGACCCGTCTGGCGGGGCGGGCACAAAGGGGAGTTTGTGATTCTTGAGTCGGCCTACGCCACCAGCCTGACGGTGGCCATGAAGGAGGAGCTGCGCACCGTCGCGTTCCCCTCCATCAGCACCGGCGCCTACGGATTCCCCATCGACCGCGCGGTCTTCGTCGCCCTGCAGACCACCCAACGCACGGTGCGCAAGAACCCCGACGCGTTCGACGAGATCCGCTTTGTGCTGTTCTCCGACGCGGACCTTCTGACCTACGCCACCGCGCTCGAAGACGTGCGCAAGACCATGATGGGATAGCGATGCGCGCGGCGCGGCCCAAGTTCGCCATCGTCCGGGAGGATCCGCGGACCGAGGCAGCCCTCCTTGACGACGTGCGCAACGTCCTGCTCGTAGCCTCCGCCGGCGACACCGCGCTGACGCTGGCGGCGCAACACCCCGAGCTGCGCATCACCGCCTTTGACTTCAACCCGCGTCAGATTGACCTGGTTCGCCGGAAAATCAGCGCGCGGACCGATGCCACCGAGCTCGCCCGCCTCAGCCAGGATGGCGAGTTCGAGGGACTCTTCCGTGTCCTGCGCCATTTCCTGCTTGAGTTCGTGGTCTCCGGACAGGAGCTGGAGGCCTATTTCGCCGCGACCACCGCCGACGACGCCCAGGATTGGCTTCACCGCGTCTTCGAAGAGCCGTACTGGTCCACTGCGTTTGAGCTGACATTCGCCGACCGCTTCCTGAACACGATGTTCGGGCCAGCGGCGACCCAACACGCGCCGGCCGGCAGCTACGGCCCGTACTTCCGCCGCGTCTTTGAGCAGGGCCTGCGCCGCGCCGATGGCCCCAGCAACCCGTTCCTCCAGCACATCTTGCTGGGCCGGTACCTGCCCGGCTGCGAGCCAGCCTGGTATGGGCCCGCTGCGGCGCCCCAACTGACCTTCGTACACGGCTCGCTGACCGACGTGCCCAACCTGGCAACCTACGATCTCGTCAGCCTGTCCAACTGCCTGGACTGGGCGGACGACGCGACCGCCCGCGCCTGGGGCGACGCCCTGAGCAACGGCGCCAGGCAGGGCTGCACGCTGCTCCTGCGGCAGCTCAACAACACGCGCGACCTGCGCGGCTTCTTTCCTGGCTTCGCCTTCGACACCGGGCGCGGCGACGCGTTGCTGCGCGAAGATCGGAGCCTGTTCTACAACCGCATCGAGGTCGGCGTCTGCACATGACGCGGCTGCTCCATGTCCCCGCCGCCGATCTGGGCCCCTTCGTTGACGGCCTGCGCGCGCTGGAGGGCTCCATCACCTACCCCGTGGGTGACGGGGCCGACCACTTCAGAATCGATCACGGCCCCGACTACCACCCGTTCTTCTCGGACATGGGGGAGGCGCACTTCCTGGTCGGCCTGGACGGTGACGAGGTCTTCGCCTCTCTGGCTGGCGTGCTGCGCAGCGCGACCCTGGGCAACCGCACCATCCCCACCGCCTACCTCGCCGACTTCAAACTCGCCCGCGCCTACCGCGGCCGAGGCTTCGGCCGCCAGATGGCGACCACCTGCCTGCGCCTGTTGTGGCAGAAGCCGGAGCTGCGCCGCTGGCATCTGGCCTACGGAGCGGCCATGCGCGGCGCCGAGGGCGACGTCACGCGCACGATGCGAGGCCTGCACCCCGGTAGGATCATGCGGCCCCTGGCCTCACTGGCGCTGTACTTCCAAGCCCCCGAGACCCTCCGAGACCTGGGCGACGGCCCTCCCTCGCCCGACCCCGAGGGGCTGGACCTCAGTGGCACTGATTCGGACGCCCCGCTGTTCGTCTCGACAAAAGGGCGAAAGGACCTTCGCCTTGAATCCACCGGCACCCACTGGCCGCTGATGCACCTTCCCACGGGGCCGCAGCACTGGAAGGACGGGCTGGGTGGCCTCCTGGCACGTGCCTCGACGGCGCTGCCAGCGGGGTCGACAGCGTGTTTCAGCGTGGACCAGCGCCTGCAGGACCACATTGTCTGGCTGCACAACGCTGGGGTGGAGGTGGGGGCCACCTGCACCGTCTACGCTCTGGGGCGCCCCGGACTGCTACCGCGGCAGCTGCCGTGGGTACACCTGTCCACGTCTGAGATCTGACATCGTGCGGTAGGAGCCGCGGGCATGGCGCTGGTACCATGCGTGCGCAGCACCAGGAGCACCCATGACCCACCCCATGAAAGCCGCCATCCTCGCCATCAAGGAGCGCGGCCGCGCGATGGAGAACCCGTATTTCGCCGCACTGCGCGACGGCACGTTCTCGCGGGAAGACTTTGTCGAGACCCAGATTCAATTCCTCTTCGCCGTGGTCTTCTTCTCCCGACCGATGATGGTCCTGGCGGCTCGCCTCCCGCGCAATGAGATGCGCGTCGGGCTGCTCGAGAACGTCCACGACGAGCACGGCGACGGCAACCTGACGACCTCCCACGAGCGCACGTTCCTGGAGCTCCTCAGCCGCCTCGGCGTAGAACCAGCGGAGATCGAGAAGCGTCCGCTGTGGCCGGAGGTTCGCGCGTTCAACACGACGCTGACCGGGCTGAGCCTCATGGACGATCCGCGGACCGGCCTGGCGGCGCTCGGAATGATCGAGGACCTGTTCTCCGGCATCAGCGGCGAACTGGGCGCGAGCATCCTCGCACGGGGCTGGCTGGCGGAAGGCGAGATCGTGCACTACGCCACCCATGAAGAGCTGGACCAGGAGCACGCGGAAGACTTCTACAAGCCTCTATACCCGGAGTTTGACCACCCTGTGGCGGGCTATCAGATCGAGCAGGGGCTGGAGCTGGGCGCCTACATTTTCCTGCGGATGTACCGCGACCTCTACGAGGCGCGTGCCCGCAGGTGGGTGCGTGAGATCGGGGGCGCACACAGCGCGGCGGACGGCTGGCGCCTCCCGGACCAGGACGGATAACCTGTTTTCGGACGGACCCTAAATCGACCAGGTCGAGAAGGTACGCCCCGTGAGGGCGCGCAGAGCGTCAGCGTCAGGGCGCAGGGCGTCCTCAATGCGTCTGCGAAGCGCCGGCGTCACCACTGGCTTTTGCAGCGGCTTGTCAATGAGTGGTGAGAGCGTATAGCGAACGAATTTTCCGCCGGGCATCCCGTGGGTGATGGCCCTGCCGACGGACGTGGGCCGCCGCTTCTTGCTGGAGTCGTGCTTCACCACACCCAGGTCCGGATGGTCGAAGTCGGCGTCGACACCGACAAACGCAAAGAGCCCGCGAAGGGTGGCGCGCACATTCTCCGGCGACAGTTCACCGAGCTCTACGACCCGAATTTGTTCCATGGGAAACAGGCGAAGGTACTGCGTCAATTGCGCGTGGTACCGGCTGGTGTGCAGGTAGTGGTTGTCCGACAGGTCCGCCATCGCCTCGTCGAAGGTGCGCGCTTCGTTGGCGTGGGCGACGTTGGTCATGTAGTGCGACACCACCCGCGCGACCGGGTCCCGGACCACGTAGATCAGCCGCGTCGCCGGGTCGTAGTGGTGAATCTTCTCCACCACGCCGGCAAACCGCGGGAACTTCGTGTAGTTCGTGCTCGATTCGCCCCAGACGTCGGCCGCTGGATCGAACAGGCCGTAGAACCACGGAAGCCCGCGGTTCCAAGTGCGCTCCTCGTTGAAGAAATTGGGTTCCTTCGGGTTCGACATCCCGATCTGCGGGTGCAGATCCAGGTAGGCGTGCAGGCTCGTCGTGCCACATTTCATGGCGCCGACAATCACGAAGAGGGGGCGTTTGGTCATCAACCTGCGACAGTACGGATCCGCGCAGCGGCGGCGTGGAACTCTTCCACGAGCCGTCGCACCGTGTCACCGGCGGGCACCACCTCGTTCATCTGCCCCACAATCTGCCCAACGGGCGAGCCGAGCAAGTCGCGGTTCTGGTGATGACGGATGCGGGCCTCGGCGCCGGCGACGAGCAGGCCCTGCAACGGCATCGGCAGGGGACCGGGCGAGTCCTTGGCGGTCCAGGACTCGGTCCATGGCGTCTTGAGCATGCGCGCAGGTTTACCGCTGATGACCCGCGAGCGCACCGTGTCCGCCGACGTCGCGGCCAGCAGCTTGTTCTGGACAACCGAGTAGCCGGT
>CALBXO010000213.1 GCA_937890335.1 uncultured Pseudomonadota bacterium
CCCAGTGAGGAGGAGCTCCTCTGCGCATTCCTCGGCGTTCTGGAGGCGCTGGCCGCGGACAAGCCGACCCTGTTCGTCTTCGACGATCTCCAGTGGGCGGACCCGCTGAGCTTGCGCCTGCTCGAGATGGCGGCCCGCGTGGCCAAGGGACGCCCTTGGATGCTCATTGGCCTGGCGCGGACTGAAGACATGCCGGACCGCGTCGCGCGGCTGGCAGAGGCCGGCTTTGAGGAGCTGGCACTTCCGCGACTGGACGACGAATCGATCGATGCACAGATCTGCGCCGCACTCGGAACATCCATCATTCCAGCCGGGCTCTCCGAGGAGGTCGCCCACCGCTCCCGAGGCATTCCGCTCGTCGCCGGAGAGTTCCTGCAGTACGCGCTGGCCCGCGGTGATCTGTCCCGCGGAAACGACGGCCGCTGGTCGTACGACCTGCCGTCGGCGGCGGAAGGCACCGAGGAGATGGAGGCCGTGCGCCCGGAGGACACGGGACCACGCATCGGGGTCGGGGGGCTCGAGCGGCCCTCGGGCCGTGTCCTCTCGGAGCGCCTGGCCGCGCTGGCCGCCGAGCGCCTGACCTTGGAGGCCGCGGCCATCCTCGGTGGGCACGAGTTTGACACCGACATCCTGGAGACGGTCACTGGCCTGGACGAAGGCAAGTTTGGTGCGGCGCTGGCCGCGCTGGTCCGCCAGGGGTTCCTGTCCAGCGATGATCCCTGGGAGGCCCGAACGCACGGCTTCTGCCACGATCATCTGCGCGCGGGCGTGAAGGCGCAGATCCCGGCGGGGGCCGCCGCCCGTCTGCACAGGTCTTGCGCCGAGGCCCTGGAGATGACCCGCGCCGATCCCGCTGATCTCGCGGCCCATTGGGAAGCGGCCGGGGCGCTCGAGCAGGCCGCCCGCGCCAGCGCATCGGCTGCGGCGCGCGCGTGTGCGACGCACCAATGGGATCGCGCAGACCATTTTGCCGACCGCGCACTTCGGCACCTGGACCCGGCCGACCCCCAAGCGCTGGCTCTGCGCGTCAGCCTGGCCAGCGCTACCGCGCTGCGCGGCAGGGTGCCCGCCGCGCTGGGCGCCCTGGAAGAGACAATCGAGCTCGCGCGGGGCGGCAAGGCGCAGGCGGTACTTGGGCGCGCGCTCCTGGTCCGCAGCAGGATCCACGCGCGCCGGGGGGACTTTGACGCCGCATCGATGGGCTGGGTCGAGGCCATCCGTATCTTTCGCGAGAGCGGAGATCAGCTCGGCGAGGCAGACGCGCTCGCCGCGCTGGGCGCCGAGCGGGTCACGCACGGTCAATACGCCGCTGCGGCCAGCCCGCTGGGCCAGGCCGAGGCGCTCTACGCCCAATTGAACAACGTGCACGGTCTGGCGCGCGTCCACCAGCTGCGCGGCACCGTCGCCAACGAGACCGGTGAGCCCACACAAGCCAAGGCCCACCTGGTGGCGGCCCTCCGCACCGCCCGCGACCATGGGCTCGTGGCGGAGGAGGCGGCCGCGCTCACGTCCCTGGCGAACGTGGACACGGCGATGGGGCGCGACAACCTCGCGCGCACGCGCTATGAGACCGCGCTCGAGCTGCTGCGCAGCGTCGGCGCCTCCGAGCGCGCCGGACTCCTCTTGTGGAAGCTCGCCTGCCTGCACCTGAACCACGGCCGACTGGACATTGCCGATGAGGTCGTCCTCATGGCCGAGGACGCCAACAACGGCGACCCGGTCCTGACCGCCCACCTGGCCACCGTGCGCGGCAGCGTCTTCACCACGCGCGGCGCGCTCGAGGACGCCGCCGGCCAGCTGGACGACGCCCTCCTGACCTTCGAGAAACACGCCTTGCGGGCCGAGGCCGTCGAGGCGCGCATTCAGCTCGGCACGCTGCACGCCGTCGCCGGGCGCTTTGACGCCGCGGTGTCCGTCTTGAAACACGCAGGGCGCGCCATCGCCGCCCACGAGTTGAGGCGGCTCCACCTTCCCCACCTCGTCGCATTCTCCGTCGCCTTGGCCACCGGTGGCGCACTGGACGGCGCGGAGCGGCGCGCGGTGCGCGCCATCGAGCACGCGCGCACCCAGCGCAGGCGCAGGGAAGAAGCGTGGGCGCACTACATCGTCTCCCAGGTCCTGCGGTTGACGGGCCGGGACCCTGAGCAGGCCCTCCGCGCCGCGCGGCGGCTCGCCGTCGCCGTGGGCGATCCCATCCTCGTCGGGGCTTGCCGTGCCGAGCGGTTGTACTCCATGCCCGAGGCGGAGGCCGCGAAGGCCATTCTGGAGCTGAGCGACACCGCCGTCGCCCTCGGTTGCACCCAGGACAGCTTCCTCGGACGCGCCATCCGCGGCGCCGCGAGGGCGCGGGACCTCAAATACGCCCGCCTGGACCACCGCACCGGGCACCACCGCCCCACGTTGCGGGCAAAAGCCCTCGACGACCCTACCCGTTCCGTTCCCATCTGACCGCAGCGCCAAGCTTGCCCTTCCAGATTTGTCTGGAATACTGGCCGCGGGCTGACTGTCGAATGAGCGATCATTCAACGCAGCGAGCAGCGACCAGGAGGGCGCGACATGGAACTGACCTACTTTCCGATCCACGACTACGGCCCAGTGATGAAGGGCATGGTCATTGGCGGCGTAGGGATCTTCCACGTCTTCCTCGCCCAGTTCGCCATCGGTGGCGGTATGGTGATGGCCTGGCTGCAATGGTCGGCCATGCGCACCAAGGACCCGCAGGTCACCGCCGACATCCGCACATTCCTGGACGGCTACTTCAAGATCCTTGTCCTGGTCAGCTTCGTTCTCGGCGCGCTCACAGGCGTGGCCATGTGGTTCACCAGCATCCAAGTGTCCCCCCGCACCATCGGGTCCATGCTCGACGCGTTCCACTGGTTGTGGGCCATCGAGTGGACCTTCTTCAGCCTTGAGATCGTCGCCGGGTATGTCTTCTACCGCTACGGACCCCGCCTGCCCGACGCGACGCGGCTCGCGCTGCTCGGTCTGTACTCCATCGCCTCCTGGTTCAGCCTGTTCTGGATCAACGGGATTCTCTCCTGGCAGTTGACGCCGGGCGCCTGGCAGGGGCCCGAAGACGTCTGGGTCGGGTTCTTCAACGCGAGTTTCTGGCCGTCCCTGTTCTTCCGTACCGTCGTCTGCCTGACGCTCGGCGCGTTGGCGGTCTGCGTCGTGGTCAACACGATGGATGTCGCCGAGGCGCGTCGTCGCGACCTGATTCGCCGCGCCTCCACCCTGCTGACACCGATGGCGATCATGCCCGCTCTCGGGGCCTGGTTCCTGGCCGTCATCCCCGACGACAGCCGCAGCTGGGTGCTCGGCGGAAGTCCGACGATGACGAACTTCCTGGCCATCGCCGTCGGCGCGTCGACTCTGATTGGCCTCTATGCCGTCGCGATGCGCTTCCGGCGCAACTTGACCCTCAACATCGCCACCTCTGCCCTGCTGGTCGCGCTGGCTTTTGGCGCAACCGCCGGCGGGGAGTTCGTCAGGGAGGGTGTCCGCAAGCCGTACACCGTCCGGAACCACCTCTACTCAAACTCCATCACACCGGGCGAAATCGCGCGCCTGCGTGCGCGCGGAAGCGTCACGGCGGACCCGTACCCGCTGTCGGACCCCGAGCGATACCCCAACGATCAGGTGCGCCTTGGCGCCAAGGTCTACCGGTTCCAATGTTCGGTCTGCCACACCCAGACCGGGGTCAATGGACTGACCCATGTCGCGGGATCGTGGACGAGCGAGCAGAAGCGGCTCAACTTCAGCCATCTCCAGCAGACCCGCGGCTTCATGCCGCCCTTCGCTGGCAACGCCGAAGAGCTCGAAGCGCTCGTCCAATTCACCGAGTGGCTCGCGGCAGACGAACCCGCGCAGTGGCCCCTGAGCCAGGACCCCGCCACCACAGCGCAGATTGAGGCGTGGTTGGTGGACTCGGGCACCCAGCGCGGAGGCCATTGATGGACACGTTTCCGCTGGGCATGACCGGACCGACGACGCTCTACATGGTCCTGTACATCGTCACGCTCGTCGCCCACGTCCTGTTCATGAACTACACCTTGGCGGGCGCCGTGGTGCTCGGCGTGGAGACGGCGCGCGCGCGCGGACGGGCCCGTGGCCGTCAAACTACGGGACTGGTTGACGGTCGGACTGAGCATGGCCATCACCGCCGGCGTGGCGCCGCTGCTCTTTGTGCAGATCCTCTACCGGGAGGGCTTCTACACCGCCAACCTCCTCCTCGGCCCGCGCTGGATGGCCATCGTCCCCGCGCTCATCATTGGCTTTTACCTCCTCTACCTCGCCAAGACCGACCGCGTGCGCGCAGCACGCTGGCTCGCCGTCACCGTCAGCGCGGTGGCCGTGGGCTGCTTTGTCTTCGTGGGGTACTCGTTCACGGAGAATCACCTCTTGAGCGTGGCGCCGTCCGCCTGGGCGGGGTTTTACGGCGACGGGTCCATCGCCTACCTGGTCCCGGCCGCCGCGCCGCGCTACGCGATGTTCTTCCTCGGCGCGTTCCCGACACTGGCCGTGGGCCTGGGCTGGCAGCTGCGCGGTGAGCCTTCCGTGCACCGCGCCGTCGCGCACCTTGGCATTGGGAGCCTCGCCGCGAGCGCCGCGGCGCTCGCCGTCTGGCTGCTGACCCTGCCCGACGGGCACCGAGACCACGTCCTCGGCACAGCCGGTGGCGTTTGGCTCGGCCTTGCGGTCGCGGGCGGTGTGCTCCAGGCCATCGCCTGGGCCATGTCGCGCGGCGGGATCACCCGCGTGGGACTCCTGCTGGCCACCGCGGGGCTCACCGCCACGCTCCTGGGGATGACGTGCGTGCGCGAGGTGGTTCGGTTGGCGAGTGTGGACATCGCCGCGATGGCGCAACAGCACGCGCACTCGGCGCGATCGGGGGGCCTGCTGCTCTTCCTGGTCTTCCTTGTCGTCAACGGGGGCCTGATCGCCTGGGCCATCGCGCAGGCGCGCAAAGCGACCCCTGTTCCACCGGGCTGACGCCCCAGCCCGGGCAGTCCGCGCGCCCAGGAAGCGACAACGCGTCCACACCGGGCTGTTGGGCCCGCGCGGTGCCTCTGGTAGTCTGCGGGCGCGACCGGGAGGCCCAATGCAAAAATGGTTGGTGGGTGCAGCGGCAGTGCTGGCCCTGCTCGTCCACGTCAGTGCCGCACACGCCAACGCGTTTGATGTGTTTGGCATCGGCGCGCGCGGCACCGCCATGGGCGGGGCCATGTCCGCCACCGCTGGAAACTACACGGCGCTCTACTACAACGTCGGCGGACTCACGCTCGAGGAACCCGGCTTTGGCGTCGGCATGATGGCCGCCGTGGACGACGTGACCATCCGCCTCAAGCCGCGGCCCGACGGCTACAACCTCCCGGACCTCGGGACCACCAGCGCGGCGATCCCGAGCAAGTTCAGGCTCAACGATCGGGCCGACACCGACGACATCGAAGACACGTACGGCGTGTACCTCGGAGCCGTTACCGATCTCGGCGTCGACGAGTTGCGATTGGCCGTGCTGGTCTTCCTCCCCGTCAACCGCGTCGGACTCCAGAGCACCCATTACCCGGATGAACGAGAGCAGTATTTCAGCAACCAGCTCAGCTTCGAGCTGCTCGGTGACCGGTCCCAGCGCCAGGTCATCATGGTGGGCGGCGCCTACCGACTGTTTCGCTGGTTGTCGGTGGGCGCGGGGCTGTCGTGGCTGCCGGACAGCGCCGGCACAAACTCCGTCTACCTGGACAATCCTACCGACCAGAGCGACTTCGACATCGTGCTGGACAACGACCAGGGCGGGCGCATCGCGCCGCAAGCCGGGTTCATCCTGAGTCCGAGTGACGGCTTCCGGCTCGGGCTGGCGTACCGCGGTGAGCTGTACTTCAGCCTCGCCGGCAAAAACGAAGTTCAGATTCGCGGCTTTCAGGACAAAGAAGAGCAGTTCCCCATCGATCAGGAGTTCGAGGTGGTCGTGAACTACACGCCCCACCAATTCGCGTTCGGCACCGCGTACGAGACCGACGAGCTGCTCGTCAGCCTGGATGTGACCCACGCCCTCTGGGAGTACTACCGCAACAACCAGGGCGAGCGGGTGGACGGGTTCGACAACACCTTCGCGTTCCGACTGGGCGCCGAGTACTTCTGGAACCCGTCGTTCAAACTGCGGGGTGGCGTCGGCTATGAGCCGAGCCCGGTCCCGGACCAAACGGGGCGGACCAACTACGTGGACAACGACCGTTTGATTCTCTCGCTCGGGGCCGGTCACCCGCTCAGCTTCCTGGATCAGGCCATCGAGCTGTCGTGGTACGTCCAGGTGCAACACCTGCTCGCGCGGGACACGGACAAGGACAACGACGGGGCGTTTCCAGACTGCGACAGCGACACCAAGCGGCTGTGCGACGAGATCCCCGACGACACGCGCGACCCTGTAGACGGCCAGCCAGTGCCGGAGTACAGCGGCCTCCAGACCGGCAACCCGGGCTTTCCCGGCTACCAGTCCTTTGGTGACATCATCTCTGTGGGGGTAGATCTGCAATGGACCTTCTGACCACCCGGCTCTGTCTCCTCCTCGCCCTGACGCACGTCGTCGCTTGCGACGTCGCTCCGACTGACGGCGTGTTTGACGACCAGGATGTCGCCTCGTTCGAAGATGTGCGCCGGCAGGACGGCGGCGGCCAGGTCGCCGTCGTGGACTTTGAGGACATGACCGGAACCTGGGCCCACGCGGTAGATCTGAGCTCTTGCGTGACGGTGACCGCCTCCGAGGAGCTGCGCAGCCAAACGCTCAGCCTCGTCACCATCGAGCAGAACCGACTTCGTCTGACGGAGACGCACACAGTCTGCCAGCTCAACTCCACGCCGCTGATCGGCCTCGAGACCGTGGTGCCGGAGGCGGTCTACACCTTGCCCAATCCGTTGACCCTGACCAGCGCCCTCTACGGCACAAACATCGGCGACAACTACGTCAGTGACCAACGCGTCGTGCTCTGGGGTGTAGACTTGGAGGACCCGTATGAGGACCCGTTCCCGGTCGAATTCGACGCTGACGATCCCCGCGCCTTCGACCACGACGAGGACGGCAACCCTGGCGTGACCCTCAAGGTCGGCGGCGACGCCTGCGACCTCTACGTGGCCCAGCGGGACCTCAAATCCTTCAGTGGTCAGCTCCAGGCAGACGGCTCCATCCTCGGAACCACCGCCGCGCTGGTGGAGCAGCGTCCTCTGGGCTCGACCAACATCATCTGCGCCACTCGCTTCATTGTCCGCTCCAACCAGAAGGACTCGATCTTCAAGATGGTGCGCATCGACGACCGGGGAATCGATCTGGACACGGACGACGACGGCGAAGTCACGTGCGACGAACTCGTCGCGGGTCAGGACCGCGTCATCACCTGGCTGAGCGCCGACCGAGCCCGCTGCGAATGACGGCCGTGAAAGTGTTTGTGGAGCCTTCGGGCCACACCATCGCGCCTTTTGGGGACGCCCCCGGCGACGTGCTCATCGCCAACCGCAAGCTGTCAGACCTCCAGGCGGAGGCCATCGCCGCGCTGGGCCTCACCCGCGTGGACGCGCTTGAGCCGCCCTGTCTGGTCATCCCGGACACGCTGTATTGCAATGCCGGCTCGCTCGGCGCCTTCCTCACCGGAGCCGCCGGTCGCAACGCCGTCTGCGTCCTCAAGGACAGCTTGTTCGGCGGCTACTCGACCCCCGTCCAACGCTACGTGACCCGGATCGACACTGGGTGGCGATTCGACAAGGTCCGATTTGTCAGCGGCGGCGACGAACCCACCGCCGACGTCGTGGTGGACCCGGACGAGAAGGAGATGACCATCGATGTCCCCGAGTACTACATGGGGACCGACAAAATCCGGATGGGCTTTCCCAAGCATCCGCTGATGACACTCCACCATTGGTGCCACGTCCTATGGGTCAACCAGGTCGCGCCAGCGGTGGAGAACCGCAACCGGCCCAAATGGCATTGGGTGGTCTGGGGGCTCTGGGCGCTGGTCCGGGCGCTGAGCATCAACAAGTGGAAGATCCTCGCGAAGATGAACCGCATTGGAAAGAAATGCGACATTCATCCCACCGCCATCGTGGAGTTCAGCACCATCGGGGACGGCGTCACCATCGGTGCTGGCGCGCAGGTACGCTTCTCCACCATCGGCGCCGGCACCACCCTGATGCCCCAGACGCTCGTCGAGTTCAGCACGCTCGGCGAGAAGTGTCTGGTCAACCAGAACTGCGCCGTGAAGTTCAGCGTGATGTACCCCGAGGCCATCAGCGGCCACCAGCTCATTCAACTCAGCGTGCTCGGGCGGCGCGCCATCACGACGTACGGAAGCAATTGCATCGACATGAACTTCCACCAGGAGATTCGCGTTCCCCTGGACGGCGAACTCCACAGTGTCGGGCAGCGGACGTTGGGTTGCGCCATCGGCCATCGGGCTCGCCTCGGCACAGGCTTCTGGATTGCCAGCGGGCGCGTAGTCCCCAATGACTACTTCGTGGTGCGACCGCCGCACGAGATCATCTACCGAATCCCAGAGGGACTGGCGGACCAGAACCCGCTCGCAGGCAAAGACGGAACGCTCGTGCCCGTGGCCTCCCTCTACGAGAGCGAGGGCGAGTGACGCGCAGGTTTACGGTCTGGCCTCTGGTGATCGTCGCGGCGGCTGGCTGCGGGGGCAGCAGCGACGCAGACCGCAACCAGGTGACGCTGCGGGTGGAGGGACCGGGCGCGGTCCACGTGGACCCCGACGGGTTCAACTGCGACAGCGAGTGCGTGTTTGACCGCCCAGACGGGGCCAGGCTCTTCCTGACCGCGCTACCCGATCGCGGCGCGCGGTTGACGAGCTGGAGCTCGCCCTGCTCCACCGCGGATCCGCGCTGTACGATACGGTCCGATGGGGCGTCCACGATCACCGCCATCTTTGCGCCCTCCTGCCCGGAACCGTGGTCCGTGGACGCGTCAGACGTAGTGGACATGGCCACCCACCCCGGCGGCTGGCTTGTCACCACCGGTTCTCAGACCAGCGTCTGGGACACCGTCTCGTGCGAGCCATTGTGGCGCGTGGACCGGACCGGGACCGCCGTCACCTTCGACACCCACGGCAATGTGTTCATCGCCGAAGGAAACACGATTGCGCTCCTGGCCGGCCCGAACGGGTTCCCTCTCTGGGAGCGCACCGTGGAACCGGAGATCCTGGACGTGGGCGTGGACGCCGACAACCGCTTCGCCGCCGTCGGACAGCGCGGCGGCATGGGTTGGCTGGGCAGCTTTGACGGGCTCGACGGCAGCTCCGAATGGGAACGGGAACCCGGCCCTGGCACCATCCCCGCCATGGCGACGGACGGCGACTCATTCTGGGTGGCCGGAACCTGGGAGGGGCTCGCCCTTGTCGCCGGGTACCGTACGGAGACGCGCGCCGACAGGTTCCAGCTCACGATCGACAGCACGACCGCCGCGTCGTCAATTGGCGTGCTGCCGAACGGCGAGATCGCGGCGATCGTGCACGCAGAGACGACACAGCTGCGTCGTTTCGACCCCGAGGACGGCTCCCAACTAAGTGCCACGGACACCGTGGACGACACGCTTGCCGGACCGTTCCTGGTGGGGACTTCGGTCGTGTACATCCCAACTGGGCAGACCGTGGGCGAGCTGGCCCACCGCGCCACCGCGGCAGCCCACAGCGAGTCCCACGTCTACCTGGCTGTCGGCGACCGCATCCAGAGACTGCCTGCGCCCGAGTGATCTCAGCGGCGACCTGCCGCCCAGCGCACCGACGACGTCGGGCAGCGCTCCTGGAGACCACCGCTGCCCGCGTTCACGACGCCCCAGACCCGACGAAGCGAGCAAAGGGCACATCGACACGGGCGTCGCGCACGACGATGTCGCACAGGTGCCGGAGCAGCGGCAATGACGTGGGGGCGAGCCTCCCGGAGCCTGTGTACACACGCAGCGCTTCATCCAGAACCCGCAACACGTCCACGCTCTCCAAGGTGGCTCCCTCCATGGCCGCGATGGCGTCCTCCCGCGCCAGGCCACGGCCAAACCAGCGGCCCAACCGCGAGGTCCGACCCCCGTTGCACGTGACGAGGAGATCGCCCACGCCGGGCAGCCCCATGGCGCTCTCCACGCGTCCGCCGAGCAGCAAAACCAAATCGGCCATCTCCGCGGCCGCCTGGGCGAACACGGCGGCCTCGTAGTTGTGCATGGCCACCTTGCCGGCCGTGCCACCCCGCGCCTCGTGGATGCCGGCGGCAAACCCCACCGCCATCGCATACGCGTTCTTGAGTGCCGCGCAGACCTCGACACCCACGGCGTCCGAGCTGGTCTGGATGTGGTAGTACTCCGTAGAAAAAAGCGCCCGCAGCCCGGGAAGGAGCGACGGGTCCCGGCCGGTGAATACCACGCCGGTGGGTACACGTCCGGCCAGCTCGCCGGCGATGCACGGGCCGCCAATCGCCGCCGGCGCGCCTCCTTCAAGACCGCCCCCAAGGACTGGCAAGCGGCCGCCGAAGTGACCAACCAATCATTCCTTCCCGGCACGCTGCGGCGAACCGTCATGACCCGCCTCGCCCAGATCGACGCCGCCGAAAACCACTTCGTCCGCGCCGGCCTCGTGAAACTGGACTTCCTCAGCCGCTCCCTCGGCCGCCCCTTTCGCGACCAGGTGGTCACGAC
>CALBXO010000214.1 GCA_937890335.1 uncultured Pseudomonadota bacterium
CACCAGGACCTCCTTGAACAATTGGCACCGGAGCTGACACGGCTGCGTCCCGCGTGCGTCTCGTACACGGGCCCTGTGTGCCGCGCCCGGCTCGACAACGCGCCCATGGTGGAGATCCCAGCCGGTCGCTTCACCCGCGGTTCCGACGCCGCGGCCCTGGACCGGGGCCTGCAACTGTGCCGGGATACCTACTCCGACGGCGATCAGTGCACACGCGATTGGTTCGAGCGCGAGGGACCGGTCCGCAGCGTCAGCGTCGGCGCGTTCGCGATCGACAAGCACGAAGTGACGAACGCACAATACGCACACTGCGTCGGTTCCGGGGTCTGTCCGCCGATCGACTACGGGAGCTGCCGGCTGTGGCAGGCCACCGGTAAATGGTCAACAGGCGGAGCGCCGCACGTAGACCTCACCAAGCCCGACCACCCCGTCATCTGCGTGCGCTACGCGGAGGCCGAAGGTTATTGCGGCTGGGCCGGCAAGCGCCTGCCCACCGAGGCGGAGTGGGAGCGGGCAGCGCGCGGAGACGGCGACTCCCGCGACTTTCCCTGGGGTAACGACTGGGACCCCAAGGCGCTCAATTGGGGTGAACTGGGTGGATTCGGCACCCAGGACGGCTACGCCACGACCTCGCCCGTGGGCGCATTCCCCAAGAACGAGAGCCCGTTTGGCGTCAGGGACATGGCCGGAAACGCCTGGGAATGGGTGAGCGACTATTTTGACGATGGCTACTACGCCGACGCACCATCCAGCGATCCGCGCAACGATCGCATGAGCGCCAGCCGCGTCATGCGCGGCGGCTCGTGGAGCTTCGCCGGCAACGGCGCCCGTGTGGCGTACCGCTACTTTGGTTCGCCGGAGATCCGCGACGACGCCGTTGGCTTCCGGTGCGCCGGACAATCGCGCGGCGGGCGGTGAGCTACGCTTGACACAGGCATGCCCACGGGCCCATCACATGGCATGACCGAGACTCCCCACGCGCAGCGCGGCCGTCCGCGCGCGTTGGAACGCAGGCTGAGGGATGCCGACTCCCACGACCTCGGAGCCGATTCGGTCGCAGGTGCGCTGGGTGGGTTGGCCGACGGGCTCGTCAGCCTCGTCCAAAACCGTTTCGAGTTGGCCAGACACGAGGCGACGGCGGCGGCGTCCACGTTCGGTGGGCTGGCCGTGGTGGCCGCGGTTGGGGTCTGCGTGCTGGGGTTTGGCCTGGCTGCGATGCACCTGGCTTTCGTGTTGGGTGCGTACGCCCTTTGGGGCACCGGCGCAGCCGCGATCGTCGCGCTCGCGCTCGCATTCGTCGAGGCTTGTGCAGGCGGCGCGGCGGTGTGGTGGGCCAAGGCCAGGATCGAGGAGGAGAGGCAGCGACCATGGGCACAAGAACAGGAGGGCCAAACGGGGCCCTGACCCGCGTTGATGCCGCCGAGGTCCAGCGAATCGAGGCGGACTCCGAGCGCGTATTGCTGCAGCGGAAGATCGACAGCTCCCAGCAGCAGATTCGCGACAGCGTTGAGCAGCTGGGTGACAGGTTCAAGGATCGCCTCGACTGGCGCGGCTGGGTTCGCCGCCACCCTATCGAGGCGGTGGGAATTGCATTCGGAGTTGGCGTTCTCCTCGGGGCGCGCCGCTACCTGTGACAGGAGTCGAGATGGACGAGAGCAACAACACGACGGCCCTCGAGGCCGCCAGCCTGGACGCGCAGCGCGCAGCCACGCAGGTGCAGGTGCAGAGGGCGCGCCAAGCGCTCACCGACGCACAGGCCAAAACGGCAGATTTTGTCCGCCAACACCCCGTCGTGTGCATCGGCGGCGCGGTCGTCGCAGGCTATCTGCTCGGTCGTGTCGCGGCGCATCGCTGGCTGCGCTAGGAGGCGAGCATGTCCGAACCCACCGTATTGCCCCCCGGGGGCGACCCGCCCGAGCGGCGAGTCGATCCCATCAAATTCTTCCATGATCACCCCTTCATCAGCCTCGGCATCGCGGCCGGTGTCGGGTATGTAATCGGCGGTGGCCTCTTCACCCCGTTCACGGTCCGCATGTTGAAGATCGGCGCCCGAGCCGTCGTCGTGCCGACCGTGAAAAGCCAACTCGACAACCTCCGCCCGGAGTAGGAAATGGACTGGAACAAACTGAGCCGCGATCAGATGATCGGCGCACTTCACCTGGACCGACAGCACACCACCGGCGACATGATCGTCCCGGCGCTCGCCATCTTCGGCGCAGGCCTCCTGGTCGGCGCTGGCCTCGGGCTGCTGCTGGCGCCGAAATCCGGACACGAGCTGCGCCGCGACATCGCCGACGGGGTGGACGACCTGAAGCTCAAGAGCACGGAGCTCATTGAGGACACGCGCCAGAAGGTAGAGGCGCAACTGGGCCTGGCCCCCGGCGCGCCCGCCGTCGCGACCAGCGAGCAAGCCGACAATCCCTACGCCGACGCGTAGACACCCGCGGGAGCAGGCGCAACCGGGGCTCCCGGAATTTGCGCCCGGCGCCCGCTCAGCTATCGTGGACCTGCCATGGACGGCAGACGACGGACAATCCTGATGGGCGGCGCGGCCGCCGCCGGCGCACTTGTGATTGCGCTCGCCGCGCTCGGCGCGCGCGTGGACGCACAGCAGCGCGAGGTGACCACGGCGGACCGCCTGGCCATCCTCTACTCCCCTCAACTCAATTTCACCCGCGACGGCGAACCCCTGATCCACGTTGGCGTCGTTGTCGGCGCCGACTCCGTGGAGGTCAGCTCGGACGACCAGGTGCGCGCCCTGCCCCTCGGCGACGGCGGACCTGATCTGACGTTGGATGGCGACCGCAAGCTGAAAATCACGCTTCACGGTGGCGAATCCGGCGTCTACCGACACTGGGTCGTGGTGGAACGCATGCCGTACGGCGACCCGCGGGCGGTTGAGAAAGCGATCGATCGCTGGGTAGCACGCGGCTATCTCCCGCGCGCGCACGAGGTGGGAGGCCTCTTCGCCGTCGGCGGGCGTCAGATTGACAGCCGCGCCGTACTCATCGGCATTGGTGGCCAGAAAGAGCGGAGATTCGCGGCCGAACTGGCCGATCGAGTCGAGCGAAAGTACGGGGTGGAAACCGAATCGCACGACGAGCTCGTGGAACACCCCAAGGGGCGAATCACGCTGACGGGCGGCGGCATGCCCGGCACCCTCGCCCACCGCGATGTGCTGTGGGTGGGCCCGACGCGCAAGGGACAGTCGTTCACGGTCCGCGCCCACGGGACGGAACGGCGGTACGCGGGCAGCCTGGTCTTTACCGCGGACCGGACCGGCAAGCTTCGCGTCATCAACGCGGTGCCGGCGGAGGTCCTGGTCAAGGGCGTCGTCCCCAGCGAGGTCTACACCTCAGCGCCCATGGAATCCCTCAAGGCGCAGGCCATCGCCGCGCGTGGCGAGGTGCTCAGCTACCTCGGCGCCCGCCATATGGCCGATCCGTTCTCCATCTGCAGCGAGGTCCACTGCCAGTCCTACAAAGGCCTGTCCCGCGAGCACGCCCGCACGAGCAAGGCCGTGGACGAAACACGGGGCATGGTCATGGTCGAGGGGCCAAAAGGGGAGCGACTCAGGCTCGTAGACGCCCGCTACTCGTCCAATTGTGGCGGGCACAGCGAGCACAACGAGCTGGTCTGGGGGGACGCACCGCACCCCTACCTGCGCGGCCACGCTGACATGGCGGGCGGACTGCCGCGCGCCTTCCAGTCCGGAATCAGCGAGTCCAACGTCAGCGATTGGGTGGAATCGCGTCCGGCCGCGTGGTGCAACACCAGCGAGTATGGCGGCACCAAAACCTACCGCTGGACCCGGACGGTGGACCGCGCCACCGTAGAAAAGAACCTCACGGCGTCCATCGGCACCGTCAAAGACATCCAGATCCTCGCCCGCGGGGTGAGCGGTCGGGTGACGCAGATGCGGTTCATCGGGACCGCGGGCCAGGTCACCCTGGACCGGGAGCTGGCCATCCGGCGCGCCTTTGGTGGGCTGCGTTCGTCCATGTTCACCGTCGTAGTAGATCGAGATGCCAAGGGGCTTCCCTCCCAGTTCCGGTTCCAGGGCGGCGGATTTGGCCACGGCGTGGGCATGTGCCAGACCGGCGCCATGATGATGGGCAAGGCTGGCCGCAAATACCCGGACATCCTCACCCACTACTACCAGGGCGCTCGAATCGAGCGGCTCTACTGATCGTCCCATGACTGCGCGGCTTGACGTGGGGACGGCGGCGCGCAACTTGGGTGGCATGAACAAGCTCCGTTGGCGCATCGGTGAGCTGCTTGGCCACTCGATCGTTGTTGAAATCACCTTTCTGATACTTGCCGCGCTCTTCGTCTTCCCAGCGTTCGGCAAGACCTTCGACGACCACTTTGCGGCGCTTCTGATGGCGCCAATCCTCTTCATCAGCATCCTCGTTCACGAGCTCGGCCATGCGGTCGCCATCGATCGCTTTCGCTACGGCAAGAGCACGATTCTCCTGTGGGGCATGGGCGGCCTGTGCATCGGGCGCGGAGGGCGAACACCCAAACACGGCCTGCTCATCTCGTTGGCCGGGCCCGCCGCGGGCCTGCTCATCGGCATCCCTGCGCTGCTGCTCTACCTCGGGCTGGACTTTCAGATCATCCCCGTCGACGTAGGTCGCACGGTCACGAAGGCGCTGTTCTTCACCGTCTGGGTGAACGTCGGATGGTCGATCTTGAACCTGCTCCCGATCTTCCCGCTGGATGGCGGGCAGGCGCTCATGAACATTCTGCGGATGCGGGGCAAGAGCGAGCCCGCAGCCACCCGCACCGCTGGATTCATTGGGCTTTTCGTGCTCGCACCGCTGACGCTCCTGGCCGTGTTCCAGCTCGACATCTGGATGATCTTCATCCTGTTCTTCATCGGCCGCACGACGTGGACCGCCTACAAGACGGGGCGCGTGTGAGCGAGAACCGCCTCGTCGCGATCCTGAAATCGTCGTGGAAGATCCTGCTCCCGGCGGGCCTGATTCTCGGCGCGGGTTTCGTGGGCAAGGTGTACTTCACCCAGCAGAACATCCCCAAAGAGAAGACCCAAGGCGCCGGGGTCGACGCAGTCCTCGCCGACGCCGTGGACAAGCTCTCGGCGCTCGTGGACACCTACGACGGCAATGGCAACCCGTTCCCGGCGGCCGCAGGATGGACCCCCGCCGCCGTCTCGTGCGGTGAGGACGCCCCTGTGGTCGCGTCTGACTGGGAACACCCGACGTGGGTGCTGCTGGGCATCGCACCCGACGCCCCGACCCCGTTCCAGTATCGATTCCGGGCCTCCAAAGAGGACGGGTTCGAGTTGATGGCCCGAACCGACCGCGATTGTGACGGCCTCTTCCAGGTGCGCACCCGGCGCGGGAGAGCTGTGTGGACCGGCGGGCTCGATACGGGGATACTCACGACCGACAACCCCGGGGAGTGACATGTTTTTCAAGAAGAAGGCGGACCCGGCGGTGCAGGGTCGCATCCCGCCCGGTCAACACCTGACGCGCAAGTGGCCCGTGCTGCACGTGGGGCAGATTCCCCGGTTCGACCCGGCAACGTGGAAGTTCGAGACCTCGGGGCTCGTCGAAGCCCCCATGGAGCTCGATTGGGCCGCGTTTGGGGAACTGCCACAGGTCGACCTGACCACAGATTTTCACTGCGTGACGACATGGAGCAAGCTCGACATGGTGTGGCGAGGCGTCCCCATCGCTGAGATCCTTGGCAGAACACGCCCGGCGCCTGAGGCGACGCATGTCATCATCCACTCGCACGGGGGCTATGCGACCAACCTGCCCCTCGACGTCGTCAATGACGACGACGTCTTGTTGGCCACCGGTTGTGACGGGACGCCTTTGACGCCGGACCATGGGTACCCATTGCGCCTGGTTGTGCCCAAGCGCTACGCATGGAAGAGCGCCAAGTGGCTGCGCGCGCTCGAGTTCACGTCGGCGGACCAGCCCGGGTTCTGGGAGCTGCGCGGCTACCACAACAACGCTGAGCCCTGGGCCGAAGAGCGGTTCGGTTGACGGGCCCGCGTAGTGCGTGGCTGGCGAGCCAGGCAAACGGCAGGTACAGTGCACGCGTGGCAAAGTGGCTCATACCGGTGGTGCTGATCGCGGCGACAGCGTGCGCGACGAGTCCGAAGCTCGTCGACAGTGACCCGTTTCCGGACGACGGCAACCTGACGGCCGCCGTGCCGCTGGAACTCGACGACCTCATCGCCGACCGCGTCGGCCCCGCGGTGGACGACCGGACGGATTGGAAGACATTCCAGCTGCGCTCCGCCTCACGCGTAGAGGTGCGCTTCACCGCCGCCGGCGCCATCGGCCTCAATGTGTACGAGGAAGACGGCGCCCACGTGGGTTCCCTCACGGGAGGCGGCGGCCAGAACCAGGCCTTCGTGGCAAACCTCTCCGCAGGTCGCTACCTCGTGGAGATCAGCGCGCAGGGGGCAGTCAGCCCCATCGACTACACCCTGGAGGTAGAGACTCTGCCATGACCGCTGACGATGCCCTGGCGCTGCTGCGACACGCAGACATGCTCGAGGCCCTGCCGCGGACTGGCTGGATCACCAGCCGCGTGCCGTCGCCGGAGAGCATCGCGGCCCATAGCTACGGCGTCGCCTTCACCGTCATGCTTCTCCTGGACCGAATCGCGGCCCGAACGCCGCCCCCCACAGTGGACAGGGGACGCGCATTGGAGATGGCGCTGCTTCACGACTTGGGGGAAGCGATCCTGACGGACATCCCGTCTCCGGTGAAACGCTTCGCGGGGCGCGAAGCGATGAAGGCGGCCGAGCGGCGCGCGGTGGCGCACATGACGGACAGCGCCGACCCCCGCTACCTCGCCCTCTACGACGAGTACAGCGCAGCGACGACCCTGGAGAGCCGGGTCGTTCACGCTGCGGACAAGATCCAACTCTTTGTCAAAGCGTCGCAGTACGGCGCAGCAGGTTTCGCCGGCGTCGAACGATTCTGGAGCGGCGGCGACGACGACGCCGGTCTGCCAGAGGCCCGCGAGCTGCTCGACCGCCTGCGCGCACACCACGCTGAAGGAACATGGCCCTCGGGGGATTGGGAATGACCAGGCCGCTTATCACACTGACCACGGACTTTGGCCTGACGGACGGGTACGTCGGGGCCATGAAGGGCGTGCTTCTTTCGCTCTGCCCGGACGCCAACGTGGTCGACGTCTCTCATGCCGTGGCGCCGCAAGACATCCAGATGGGCAGCGTCATCCTGCGGGACATTGTCGGCTACTACCCCGCCGGGGCCATCCACGTGGTGGTGATCGACCCTGGCGTCGGGACCGGGCGGCGAGCCCTGGTGTCCCGCGCGGGCGGACAGCTCTTTGTCGGCCCCGACAATGGAGTGTTCGGCCCCGCGCTGCGACTGCTCAGTCCCGACAAGGCGCCCGAGTTCTGGAACGTATCCGACTCGCCACTGGCTCCATCCATCCGCTCGAGCACGTTCCACGGTCGCGATCTCTTTGCGCCGATCGCCGCGCACCTGGCGCTGGGCGTCCGTCCCGAGGAGTTGGGCCCGACCATCGACGATCCGGTGGGGGCGCGCGCCCCTGCTTGTCACCAGACCAACGATGGACTGCTGGGGCAGGTCGTGTCTGTCGACCATTTTGGCAACCTCACCACCAACGTACCCGCCATCGCGCTTGGCACGGCATCCCGCGTGGAGGTGACCTTCCCCGGACGGACATCGCCGCCGGTGACTGGACTCTTCCGCACCTACGAGGAGGGCCCCAGCGGGTCCCCCATGGCCCTCATCGGCAGCTCCGGTCACCTGGAAATCGCCATCTGCCGCGCGTCGGCAGCCGAGCGGCTTCACGTACTTCGGGGAGCATCCGTCGAGGTTCGGTTGTTGAACTGATGATGACTCGAACAATCCGCACCGTCCTGGCTTTCTTCGCGCTGGTCGTCACGCTGGCTGCGTGTAACTTCACGCCGTCGACTGGCCGCTTTGAGGCCGAGAGTTTTCAGTACGGCGACTGCGACGCCAACGTGCTGCCCTGGGAACCGGCGTTCTTTGCGGTGGACGAGTTCGCAGACAAGCGCAACGACCACAAGGTCGCGACCATTCGCCTGCAGGATCAGGGCGGCGGAATCGACCTCGTCGACGGCATCTTCATTCAGGTCGACGACGGCTACGTACGGCGGGCTGGCCGGGGCGTCGAGATCCCGCTTGGCCTGCCAGACAGCGACGGCTACGTGCCTGCCCGCGCCACCATGGGATTCTACGCCGCCTGCCCCGACGAGGGCGTCATCCCAGAGATGCGCGGCACGATACGCTTTGGCTTCTACGAGACGCAGAACGACGGCCAGGTGACCGCAAGGGTCCTCGCGCCAGTGGTCGTGAACCGGCGCGTGTGTGAGGACCGGGGTGACGAGTTCTGCGAGGCACCCGAGAACCGTCTGGGCACAAACCTCACGGGCGAATTCAGCTTCATCGTGGAGGCCGGTCGCCCCTACCAGAACTTCACCGGGCCGCGAAACGACTGATGTTGGAGGACTCCAAAGGGACCGGTGGTCAGGAGGGCCTTTTGCCCGGCGGTTCGAGGGTCATCTGGCTGCTCGTCGCCCTTGCTGTCGGGCTGTTCGCCTACTTCAGCCTGACCAGCGACACGGTCGGAACCAAGCAGCTGACGTGGAGTGAGCTCAAGAGCAAGATCGCCGCGGGCGAGGTGAAGAAGGTCATCATCGCGTCGGACATCGTCCGCGCCACGCCCAAGGACGAAGCGGCCGAGCCATGGACCGCGCAGCGCGTAACCGACGACGAGACTTTCGTCGCCCTGCTCGATGAGCAGGGCATCGAGTACGAGGCGCGACACGAGTCCGGGTGCACGGGCCCTCTGTTGGTCTGGGTGCTGCCCCTGCTGATCCTGGCCGGGTTCTGGCTCTGGTTCTTCAAGCGCATGAGCGGCGGGGGCGGCCCCGGCGCCCAGGTCATGACGTTCGGCAAGAGCAAGCACAGGCTCTACGCAGAGACGGGCACCGGCGTGAACTTCAC
Source organism: uncultured Pseudomonadota bacterium (assembly GCA_937890335.1). Taxonomy (GTDB): domain Bacteria; phylum Myxococcota_A; class Bradymonadia; order Bradymonadales; genus CALBXO01. The sequence goes on from CALBXO010000214.1 coordinate 9,015, forward strand.
GGACGTCGCAGGGTGCGACGAGGCCAAAGAAGAACTCGAGGAGGTGGTCTCATTCCTCAAGCAGCCGGAACGCTTTCACCGGCTCGGTGGCAGGATCCCCAAGGGAGTCCTGCTCGTCGGACCGCCGGGAACGGGCAAGACCTTGCTCGCCAAGGCGGTGGCCGGAGAGGCGGGCGTGCCCTTCTTCAACATCAGCGGATCGGACTTCGTGGAGATGTTCGTGGGCGTCGGGGCCAGCCGGGTCCGGGACCTGTTCAAGCAGGCACAGGCCAAGGCACCCTGCATCGTGTTCATCGACGAGCTCGACGCCATCGGCAAGTCCCGCTCGGCGGGCGGGGCCATGGGTGGCAACGACGAGCGGGAGCAGACGCTCAACGCGCTGCTGGTCGAGATGGATGGCTTTGACACCAACGGCGGCGTCATCCTCCTGGCCGCGACCAACCGGCCCGAGATCCTCGACCCGGCGCTGCTGCGACCCGGCCGATTTGATCGGCAAGTCCTCGTCGACGGGCCCGACATCGCGGGCCGGCGCGCCATCCTCGAGATACATGGCCGCAAGGTGAAACTCAGCGACGACGTCGACCTCGACAAGCTGGCCGCGCAGACCCCGGGTTTCGTGGGCGCCGACCTGGCCAACGTCATGAACGAGGGGGCGCTGCTCGCCGGACGCCACAACAAGGACGCCGTCGAGAACATCGACTTGACGGAGGCCATCGAGCGCGTGGTTGCCGGTCTGGAGAAGAAAAATCGACGGCTCAATCCGCTGGAGAAACGGATCGTCGCCTACCACGAGTCGGGTCACGCCATCGCGGCCAAAGCGCTGGGGGCCTCCGAGAGGACGCTCAAAATCTCCATCATTCCGCGAGGAATTGGGGCGCTTGGCTACAACCTGCAGGTGCCTCTCGAGGACCGCTACCTCATGACCCGCACCGAGCTCCTCGCCAGGATTGGCGCGCTGCTCGGTGGCCGCGCCGCCGAAGAGGTCGTGTTTGGCGAGATCACCACGGGCGCGGCCAATGACCTCAGCCGCGTCTCGGACCTGGCTCGCCGGATGGTCACCGAGTATGGCATGTCGGACGTGCTGCCCAATCTCTCGCTCGGCGGTGGACGTTCTCCCACCTTCCTGGGCGTCCAGACTCCCAGAAATGATTTCAGCGAACGCACGGCTGAGCTCGTCGACGTACAGGTGCAGAAGATCGTGGAGGAGACCTACGACACGGTCGTCCAGGTGATGCAGCGCGAGCGCGAGGTGCTGGAGGAGATGAGCCTGTTCCTGCTCGAGCACGAGGTCCTCGAGTCCGAGCACCTGGAATCGTTCCTCTCGCGCGTGCACGGTCCAGCCTCGGCGACCGCTGTGCCGGCGGACGTACCCACGAGCCAGGAGACCGAGGAGCAGACGGCACCGGAGGCAGTCCAACAGGCAGGCGAGAATGAACTCTGACAGCGCAATGGTTGTACCGGTGGCTGACTGGAGCTGTTGATGACTGTCGATATTGTGTGCGGTTTCCTGCTCGTCGTGTTCGTGGGCCTCGGGTACAAATCCGGGGCCGTCGTGCAGCTGGTTCGCCTGGCCGGTTTGGTCGCCGCCTACTTCGCGGCGCCCCGGTTGGCGGATCTGGCCACCGAGAACGAACCCATTCTTCACTGGGCGCTGACCGCCCTTGCCTTCACCGCC
>CALBXO010000215.1 GCA_937890335.1 uncultured Pseudomonadota bacterium
TCACGTCCCCCGTAGAGCCGCGCACGGTCTGGTTCATCAGAAACGCTCGCCAGGTAGCCGGCGTACCGGCGGCCAGCCTGTCCCAGCTCGCGTGGTGCACGGCTGCGCCGGCCAGACCCAGGCGCTCGATGCTCTTGAGGTGGGGCGACGCTGCGACGGACTCGGCGGCGGCAGCACCCAACAGCTCACCGGTCAGAAAGAGCCGGCGCACACCCGACAGGTTCTCGCTGCCGGCGAGCGCCTCCACGCCGTCGTCCGTCAGGCCAGACCCATTGAACTCGATGGCGCGCAGGGACCGCAGGTGTGGCGAGGACGCGATGGCCACCAGCGCCGCATCGGTGCCGTCCGTGTAGCCGTGCATGACCAGACGTTGCAGATCCCCCGCCGTGGGGTTCGCGGCGAGTCCCTCTGCTGCGTAGTCTGCCGCAAATCGCGGGAACTCAAACTGGGTGACCCCGGACAGGTCCGCGGTGGCCAGATCCTGTTTGAAATCTTCCGGATTTCCCTCGTCGGAGAACGCCGGCGACAACTTCGACATCCGGTGAAGGCCACGCAGCGACGCCAGCCCCGGCTCCGACAAGTCGCCGAGGGTGATGGACATTACGCGCAGATCCCGCAGCCGCCGAAGTCCGCGCGAGTCCAACAGCCTGCGGCACTGGTCGACCGTCAACACCCCGCCGTGCAACCTCAGCGAGGCGAGCCCCGTGAAGTTGTGTGCCACGGCGATGCGCGCAATCCCCGCCTGACGGGGTGCGCCTATCGTGAGGACGCGCAGCGCAGGTGCCCACGGGGCGGCGCCCAGCGCGGCCAATTGCGGGCTCGCGTACGGAATGGAAGTGAGGTGCAGCTCCTCCAACTTCGGAAAGCTCCCCTCTGCGAGGGCGTCAAACACCAGGGCCTCGCTGTTGTCCGAGAGGTCGAGTGCCCGGATGGCCGGCGCAAACAGTGCCTTTCGCAAGAACTCTCCGGACTTGTCCGCCAGCCGACACGCGGACACGTCCAGCCTCTCCAGCATGCGCAGCACGCGGGAGCCGCACAGCGCGCGGAACCCACCGTCGCCGACAGAGGCGCTGTGCAGATCCAGGCTGCGCAGGGACCCCGCCGCAGGATTCGCCGCGATGGCCTTGCCCCCCGCGGCGCCAAATGAGTTCCGGGCAAAGTCCAGGTGGACGAGGGAACCCAGGTTGGGCGAGCGGTAGAAACCCACCGCGCCCTTGCTCTTGATCTTGTTGTTGCGCAGGGACAGGGACGAGATTGGACTGGTCCCCAGCGCACCCGCCAGCGCCTGAGCGCCCGAATCGCCGATCTGGCAGCAGCTCAGGTCGAGCCATGTCAGCTGGTTCAGGCGGCCCGACTCGATGAGTACTTCAACCCCGTCCACTCCAAGCTTGTTGTAGCTCAGATCCAGCCCCTCAATGCCGTCCAGGTGCTCAGAGGCCAGGAAGGCGGCCAGCTCCGGTAGCTTGAGCCGGCGGTCTTTGACACTCACCACGCGCGCGAGCGGCCACAGCGGCGGCGGTTCCACAAACGGCCACGGGACGTGCTCGGTGCCCAGGACGCACAGCTCCAAGGGCCACTCCCGCGTGTGGGCGGCCACATAGTCCAACTCCACCGCCTGTTTGCTCAGCTGGGACAGGTCCAGTGCGTCCAGCAGCTCGGACCACAACTCTCGGCTCGGCGGTTGACCCAGGAGGGCGCGAATCTTTTCAATCGGCATTCGGCGACTATCGGGCCGGCGTCGCATCCGCGCAACCGCGCGTTGCGCATTGTGCGCAATCGCGCCCGGCGCCCTGGCCCCGACAGTCGGGTTGAGACGGACTGTCTGAGGAACCACGCGCCCGGTCTGACCGGTAGCTCAACCCGGCTGGGACTGGAAACGTTGGCGCCGCAGTTCGATGAGGCCGCGGCGGACGGCTGCGTAGGGGTTCGGACAGGGGTCCCCGGCCGCGGTAGTGATCTCCCGGGCTTCCAGAGGTTCCAGGTTCCGGATCATGCTCGTGAGCCGTGCCTCGGCCGCGTCCTGCAGATGCGCTGCCAGGCCCGATTGGACGATCCGGTCCTGGACCTCCCCCAATACCAGTGACGCGGACGCTTCAATGGGGTTTCCGATGGCAGTGATCAGACTACCGACGATGACCGCGACCTCCGCCATCCCCAACAGCTCCGCGGTATGTTGCACATGCCGCAGGTTCTCGACGTAGTCGGATCCGAGATCCGCACAGGCCGGGTCGTAGCCCGACAACTGCGCGACCTGCCCTTGTCGGACGGCCCGGCTTCCAGCCATGCCAAAGCCCCCCAGTGAGGGTTCAGCCGAGGCCGCTTCAGTCGACGTCTTCCTGTGTGAGGATTTGGACATACTGGCACTGTAGACCCTGCTGCCCAATTCGCAAGGTCCAAAGTGACGGCCATGCCCCGAACTCCGGGCACGGCCCGTCAGCGCCAGCGCAGGCAAGTACCCGCAGCGTCGTCCTCGATGAATCCGTGGCTCCGGCCCATCCAATAGGCCAGCAGGTAGTCATGGCCCGGGTAGGTCTGGCGCTCGCTGCCGCGGTCCAGCAGCTCCCAGGGGCTCGAGTGCCACTGGAAGAACTTCACCGGTCGGTCCTCCAGGTCCACGGCGCGGGCTGCGATGTCGCTGGAGCACCCGTCCATCCGGCCGTAGCGCCCGCCGCGCTCGTCGACCTCCCGCCGGATGCGTGGCGGGGCCGGGAAGTCGCGCAGATCACGGGCGGCGGCCGTGGCGACACCTGGGTCTGCCCCGTCGTATTCGGCGGCGTAGATGAAGGAGAAGAACGCGTTGCGGTGGTCGTCCACGTAGTCCCACAGCTTGGCGTGCAGCACCTCGTCGCCGAGCCGACGCCTGTGTGCGTCGGAGGTCTCGTAGCGCGAGAAGACGTAGACCGGAATCATCGCCAGGTTGATGCCGAAGTATCGCTCGCCGCACTCGCGGTCATTGGCCCATTGCGACGCGGCCTCGAGCCACGTGTCCACATTGCCCCACTCGTCGTCGTTCTCGTAGTAGAAAGTGCGCAGCGCCTCCCGACGGGCCGCGTACGCGGGGACACCGTCGGTGACGTGCAGCGCCGCCTGGAGGAGCGCTGGAACCATCAGCGCACTGGAGGAGCGCGGTATGTCCGGTAATTGGTTGCCGAGCAGCAGGTCCACGAGCGCAATCTGCTCCAGCAGCCGCGTCGGATTGGGGAGAAACTCCTGTCCGCCGCGCACGTCGCCGCTGTTGTCGATGTCGTCCAGGTCCACGCTCAGGTGGATCGCGCCGTCCAGCGTGTCCCGCGACTCTGGGATGAAGAAGCGTGTCTGTACCTGCTGTTCGGGGAAGGAAAAGCCGTTGATGGTGACAACGAGCTGGAGCGTACGGAGGCGCACGAGCTCCTCGGCCACCGTGACCAGGTCGTGGCGAATCATCTCCCGGTGCTCCTCGTCGTGCTCGCCGAGCGCGTCGTAGGCCAGCGGAAGGCCGATGGCCGGGCCCATGTACATGTCCCGGCTCGGGTCCCCCACGTAGTCCCAGCGCTCGCCCCGGTAGTCGATGTTGCAGAACCGGTCGAAGTCGTCGCAGTCCCACAGGCTCCAATCCCGCAGCCTGCGATCGCCGCCGCGCGCCGCGATGGTCGCGAGATTTCCGGGGTCTCCCGACACGTCAAACCACAGGCGAAACGTCTCCACCATCTGTTTGACGTTCTTGCGCGCACGCGGCGATCCCGTGGCCTCGAGCCGCTGGGCCTCCGCGGCGAGGTAGAGTCCGGTGTGCAGCGGTGTGTCCCCAAAATAGACACGGTCCGGCTCGCGCAGCGCGTTGGTCTGGTAGCGCACGGACACCAGACCGCCATGGAGCAGACTGTGGGTGTCGTCGCGGAGCCACTTCTCATAGGCCCGCGCCCGGTCGTGAAGGCCGTCGCCGCCGCCCACCCAACGCGACGCCTCCATGTCCCAGGCCTCACACCGGCGGTCGCCGTCCGTCTGTCCGAGATGGCATTCGTCGGAACATTTGTCGGCCACGCACCCGCCCTGGAAGCAACCCACACCGCCCGGGCAGTCCTGTTCCACCCACCGGGCCCCCTGCGGCGTCTCCTCGCAGCGCACCGCCGTGTCCCAGGTCGTACACGCCCCCTGCCCCAGCGTGCACTCGTCATCGCCACCCCCTCCAGTGTCTGGATTCGCAGCGTCAGTTTCCGGAACATCCGGCTCGCCCATGTCCGGTGGAACATCGGGTCGCGCGACGTCAATGCCGACGTCCGACGCATCATCCTCGCCCGTCCCAAGGTCTCCCGGCGTGTCCGTCGGGCCGCCCGAGTCCAGGTCCGCGTCTGACCGATTCACGTCGTCTCGCGGAGATGCGTCCGGCCGATTCGCCTCATCCGGCCGCGCATCCGCGCCCGAGGACCCACCCGCGTCCTGGTCGGCGGTCTCCGTATCCACGCAACCCAGGAGCGCGAGCCCAAACACCATCCAAACCGCTGCAATACGGGCCTGTGAATTCACTCCCATCTCCATCTCCCATTCAGCCCACCGACCAGCCCGTACACTGTGTCCACGCCGTCCACGACGGTCTAGACCCCGTTCTGGATTTAAGGGCCGGTTTAAGCTGATACGCGACGGTGCGCGGACACGGACAATCTCTCCGGTGCCGCGAGCTACCGGTTCGCGGCCGTGGTGGAAGCGGGGTACTAGCCCCGGAAGAAGCGCAGATTTCGTCGCGAGGGCGTGGAGACGCCGACGATGACGGCGTTCGTGTCGCTGGCGACGACGTAGGCTGAGCAGAGTTCAGGTGAGGAGGAGCGGCGGCGCGCGCGCCGTCAGCGGCGGTGTATCCGCGTCCGCAGCAGGAATCTTCGCTTCTTTCGGGACTAGGGATCCCACCCTGGCGGGTAGACCAGGCAGCGCAATTTGTCGCCCAAACCCTGGGCGCGACCGATCTTCCGGGCCAGCCAGCGCATTCCCGCGACCTCGATCAACACCGGGTTGTAGGTGTTGATCGGGTCGGTGACGCCGTAGATTGGCTCCTCTTCTTCGACTTGGTACGTACCAAAGAGGTGGTCCCAGATCATCAGCATTTCGCCGTAGTTCCGGTCCAGGTATTTGGGGTTGGACCCGTGGTGCACGCGGTGGCTCGACGGGGTGGCGAACAGCCAGTCGATCACGCCGAGCTTGGGCACCAGACGGGTGTGCTGCGCAATCCCAAAGATGTTCGTCAGGATGGTGATTGCGATGAATTGGAACGGCGACACGCCGAGCAGCGGCAGCAGGTAGAACGTCGGACGGCTGAGCAGCGTGTTGTCGACCACAAACCCGCGCGACGCCACCGTCATATTGTACTCGGGACTCGAGTGGTGCACGTGGTGCAGGGCCCAGAAGAAGCCCACGCGATGGGCGATCCGGTGGTCCACATACCAGGCAAGGTCGTGCAGCAGGAAGACCACCACCCACGCCAACGGCCCAAAATCCAGCGTGAACACACGGAAGTTGACGTACAGGAACGCCATCAGCGCCACCGGCACGATCTTCCCGACCAACACGTCCAGACCCAGGTAGCAAACCGTGATCGCGATGTTGGCCCAGGAGTCGCGGTGGTTCCACGGCCGAGGCGATAGAAATTTGTGGGCGATCTGCTCGCCGAGCAGCAGCGCCGTGTAGATCGGCAGCAGAAAGACGTAGGTCTCGCCGTCTTTGACGAGGGCGGTGAAGGTGTCGGTGATGGCTTCGAGCATCGAGTACCGGCGGTGAAGGTGCGGCCGTGGCCCACCCGCGCCCGGTGAGTCTACACCGACGGCCGTCCCAGGATGAAGTACCGCTCGCCGTCGTCCAGCCCCCGCTCCTGGAAGCCGAGTTTGCCGAGCACGCGCACCGAGCTGTCGTTGCCCGGCGCCACCCAGGCGTGGATCGACGGGGCGGCGAGCACCTCGAAGGCGTATTGAACGGCGGCGGTGGCGGCCTCGGTGGCGTAGCCACGGTTCCAGAATCGAGGGTCCAGGTGGAAGCCCAACTCGATGCCGGGCCGGTCGTCCACGACATGGAAGCCGCAATCTCCAATGACATGCCCGGTCTCGCGTAGCTCCACAGCCCAGAGGCAGTGGCCGCTGTCGCCGTGGGCGCGGTTGCCAAGGCATAGCCCGCGCTCGACGGCCTGCACGCTCTCGGAGACGCCACCCTCCACAAAGCGCATCGTCTCCGCGTTGCCCCACACGCCAAAGATCGCGGCCGCGTCGGCGGCGGGGTCCCATGTCCGCAACGTCAAACGCGGAGTCTGCGCCACGGTCTGGCGGAGCGGAAACCGGCGCGCGCGCGACCAGCCGTCGGGCCCGCCCACCCAGAGCTCGACGCTGGAGGCGCGAGCCGGAATCGGCAGGTGAGCGCGCAGCTGTTTGTGCAGCGCCAGGTCCAGGCTCCGAGCGCCATGTCCAACCGTGAGATGAGGTAGGACCTCGTCGTGTTCGCCCTCGTAGGGCTCCAGGCCGAACTGCGCGCACGCGTCGTGCGTCAAAGCGGCCAGCGGCGCCGCGGGACGGGGCGCAAGCCAGGTCAGTTCCGGGAACGTCGCGACGCGGTCCAGCGCGAAGTCGAACGCCGGGTGCGCCCCTACGAGTCGCGCGATCTGCACGTCGATGGCGGTACAGAGTTCCCCGGGGGGCACGAAGGGATAGAGGACCGTGATGTGGGCTGGGACGCCGAGCGCCGCTGCAGGGTCCAGCTCCTGGCGCGCTGCGCCCACCGCGGGTTCGGCGTTGGGCACAATCACCAACAAGGCACTACGTGTCGGCGACACCGTCATGTTTTTCCCCGCGTCGGCAGGACCATCTCGACCTTGGTGTAGGCGCAGGTGAACCCCTGTCGCTCCGCGTTGCGCCGGGTGGCGATACCGGGGGCACATTGAATGCTGGCCAGGGTCGCGCCCTGGGACCGCGCAAACGCCAGCCGCGCCCGAATGAGGGCGGCCTGCACACCGCGGCGACGATGGGCCGGGAGCGTCGAGGCCGCGAACAGGGCTGCCGGCGCATCGCTGGTCGCGACCACACCTGCCCCTACCCACGCCCCGTCAATCACCGCGGCAAAGGAGGTGGCCGCGCTCTGGCTGACCAGCCCCAACGTCTTGCTCACCCGATTGGTGGGCGGCGGCTCCCCGTTGCTGAAACCCTGCTCAATCAGCCTTGCCACGCGGGTCATGTCGCCCGGGTCGGCGCGATCGATTCTGACAATGTCCACGCCGGGAAGAGGGTCCAGGTCGTCCTCGGAGGCCAGCGTCCGGTAGAGCACTTCTTTGAACTTCTCAATCACGTACCCACGGTCGCGCAGCAGCTTGCGGAGGCTCGCGTGCGCGTAGGGGCACAGGTCCACGGTGGGGACGGCGCCCACGCCACGGTAGAAAGCCTCCACCTCGTCGAGGTGCTCGGCTGTGACCTCACTGGGCATGCCAAGGCCAGCGGCGCGGCTGATGAACGAGCCGGGGCCCATGTACAACATGAACCCGTCCCCAATCGGCCGGACCACGCCGGGGCCACCGGGCGCACGTGCAATGCTCTCGCGCGCGGATCCGGCGATCCCTGACGCCTCCCCGCGCTCGAGCGCATTGGCAATGTCCCTCATCGTCAGCTGTGTCATGGGTCTTGGTGTGGGTTCGAGGTCAGTCAGATTCTGGTAAGAGCGGTCCACGGTGGGCGCAAGGAACGAACGAGGACACACGCGCACTTCGGCAGCCCGGTTGCAAGCTAGCTACTCCCTGCGACTCCAGGCTCGTCCGTGTGCAGCCGGGCGCCGTGATACCGGCGGCAACGGCCCGTGCCCACCGGCGCCACCGAGGCCCGTCGGTTCGCGGGTCGGACTCGGCGGCGACACGCCCGTCACAGTCGGACCCCGCCGTGGCCCCACACCCGATTACTCCCGCGCGGCCCGGTAGACTGCTGCGAGAGTCGTCCCGCCGTCATAGGTGGCGCGCGGCTTGCCCGTCAGGTGCCGGTAGACCTCGGTTGCGCGGCCGCGGGACAGCGCCTCGGTCTTGATGTGGAACCCGAGGCGGCCGGGGCGCAACAGCGCGGGGTCCATGTCGCAACGACGGGCGTTGGTCGTCGCGATGACCCGCAGATCGAGCAGGTCGCCCAGCATGCCCGCCGTCAGGTTCAGGAGACCACTGATGGCCGACATATTGTCTGCCGCGCGCGGCACCAGGCAGCCGTCAGCGTCCTCGATGACGAGCACCACAGACTCAAAGCGCTCGTCGTCCTTGAGGTCGATGAGCAGGGGGACCATCTGCGGCGCCTGGAGGTCCGCGGCCATGCTCTGGGGGACAAAGATGAACGCGGCGCTCGGTACCTCGGCCAACAGCCCACGCACCAGATATGTCTTGCCCGTCCCCGGCTCGCCCTCCAAAACGACCAGCCGGCCGCGGGGCGAGCTGGAGCGCATGTCGCTGACGAGCATCTGGAAGGTCTCGACGATCTCGGCCTCGTAGTTCTCGGTCCGGAGCGTGGCGCCGCCAAACCCAACGGACTTCAGGCCGTACCCACCGTGACCGCTGGAGATCAGGAAGACGCGCCCGCGGGGGTCCTTGGTGGCCAACAGCCCACCGAGTTCCTCGCGGAGGCGCTCCAACAACGCCGGCGTATGGGCCGCCAGGCTCAGGGTTGCCGTCTCACCCGTCGGGTAGAAGTTGGCGGTCACCAGCCCGCCGGGCACCGCCCAACAGCGCTTGACGTTGCGGTGACTCACCTCCTCCACCAGCGGCGTGGGCGAAAAGGTCGCCAACACCTCGAGGAAGCGTTCCTGGATCGCCGCGTCGCACAACCCCTCCTTCTCAAACGAGTAGGCTCCGACCTCCTGACCCTCCAGCGCGAGCACGGCGCCGGCCTGCTTGAACAGCTGCCCCAGCGCGCCAGCCGTGTCGTAGTCGTCGGGAAAGTCGCCGAGCTCCCACCAATTGCGGGTCGCACTTCTTGTGTCGGTAGTCATGCCCGGAGCGCTTGCGCTTGTCATGCCAACATCCAGGCGCGACAACGACGACATCGGATCAAGACCGCGTCGCGATTTGCGCGCGAGAACTATCGCGCCACGATACGAACAGATAGCCTCAGTGCGGGCGGTCGCGGACCACTCAACCAGCGCGGCGCCGCCGCGACGGCTGGAACACGTCACCTCTGTCGATGGTGACCGGGCGACTCCTCACAGCCGTCCGGCGACAACTCTGGCTGGGACCGGCTGGGACTTGCTCACCGGCCGCACGCCCTCCACAGTGTCCTCTCACACCCTTTGAACCGTGAGGACCGGTGACGCAGAACCCAATGCGCGTCCTTCGGGGCGCCGACATCTGGTGCATGGACACCAATACAAGCAGGGCGGAGGCCATCGCCTGGTCTGGCGCGCGGATCGTGGCCGTTGGCTCGGAGCAGGAGGTCCTGGCGGTCGCGGGGGCAGGGGCAACCCTCTTCGACGCGGGCGGCGCCACGGTCGTCCCGGGGTTTGTCGACGGCCATCACCACGTGAGCATCGCGACGCTCTACAGTGGGCGCACAATGCTGACGGGCCCCGACGTGACCGATATCCCCAGCCTCCAGGCCAGGCTCGCTAACGCCTCGAAAAAGCTCGAGCCGGGCCAGTGGCTCGTGGCAACGGACTGGGACGAGGCGCTGCTGCGCGAGCGCCGGGCGCCGACGCGACAGGAGCTCGATGACGCGGTGCCCGACAGGCCGCTGTTCGCGATGCACTACACCTGCCACCGCGCCGCCGCCAACTCCAGGGCGCTCGCGCTGGCCGGCATCGACCGGCATACACCGGAGCCGCAGGGCGGCGTCATCGCCCGTGGTCCGGGCGGTGAACCCAGCGGCCTGCTCGTGGAGCGAGGCATGAGCCCCGTGGAGGCACTGGCCCGCGCGGACCTTGTCAGTCACGACGCCGAGGGCTACCTTCGGCGACTGTCGGCCCACTACGCCCGCATGGTCGCCACCGGCATCACCCGTGTCGTCGACGCCGCCGTGCCTCCCGAGCTCGTCACCCTCTATCGCGAAGCCGACAGGCGCGGAGCCGTCACCATCCCCACGGTCATGATGCCCGTGGGAACCCGCGGCTGGCTCGAGGAACCCTGGGAGGTGTTGGAGGGACCGGCCACGGGACACCGCGACGGCAACCTCACCATCGGTCCCGTCAAGCTCGTCTTTGACGGCGCCCCGAGTTGCGCGATGTGCCTGGGGTTCTGGCAGTCCCTCGGCGCCGTGTTCCGCACGTGGGCGCTGACCCTGCAGCAGGGCAGCCTGGACGCGCTGCGGACGACTCTGTCGATTCAGCCGCGCCTTGGCGCCGACCTCAAGATGCGGTCAGGGATCGCGATCTACCGCCGCGAACAGGCGACGAAGATCATCGCCACCGCCGCCAGCAAGGGCTTCGCCGTGGCGACACACGCGATAGGGAACGACGCGATCGACACGGCGCTGGCCGCATACGCCGACGTGGGCGTCGATCTCCACGCCGCAGGGACGGCCCGCATCGAGCACGCGACCTACCTGTCCCCGGAGATGGTGCAGCGCCTGGCCGACCAGGGGGTCGCAGCGGTCTTCCAGCCCCACCTGCTCACGCTACCCAGCTACGCACACGCCGCGAGCATCCCAGGGCTGCGCGCGATGCCGCTGAGGTGGGCGCTCGACCGGGGTGTGCTGGTCTCGGGCAGCTCTGACTACCCAGTGGCGGCTTTCGCGCCCCTGGCCGGTATCCGCAGCGCCGTGAGGCGCGAGACGCGCAGCGGCGCCGTCTTCGAACCCGACCAGTGCATCGACGTCGAGGAGGCGGTGGCGCTCTACACGCGCAACGCCGCGACGGCCGCCGGGTGCATCGCGGAATGCGGAACACTGGAGGTCGGCAAACGGGCCGATCTGGTCCTACTGTCCGGCCGCATCGATACCGACTTCGACACGCTCGACATCCGCGCCACTGTGGTGGGTGGCGCGACCCTGTGCGGGAGCCTCTAATCCCCCGACGTTCTCTGGCGATTGCGCCTGCCTGGGCTGTTTCAGCGACATCGACGGCTGGTATTGAACGCTCAGAAGACGACGACGCTCGGTTGCGAGCAAGGCGCGCCGGCGCTCTCGCAGACCTGGTAGGTGTAGGTACCGCTGCCCTTGACGCCGAGGTTGTCCGTGATGGATCCAGCCCCAAGCTGGTCCGTGGCGATCGCCACGTCGTCGCGAAACACATCCACAGGGCCGACGGCTCCGGACCATGTGACGTCCACGTGCTGGATGCCTTTGCGCTTGTAGCCCGCGGTTCCAAGTAGAATCGGGTCGACCGGCGCAGCCGACGTGGTGTCGCTGGCTACGGTGCTCCAGGCCGATGGGCCGGCCGAATTCATGGCCCGGACCCGGTAGTGATACGTCGTGAGCTCCGGCAGACCCGTGTCCGCGTGGGTCGTGATGTTCGACGCGACGCTGGCCAGTGAGCTCCACGCTACGCCGTCGGGGGAACGCTCGATGTCAAACGAGGACTCCGTTGTGGCGTTGTCCGTCCAGGCGAGGTCGATCGATGTCGCCCCCTGCGCCACAGCGGTCAGGCCAGTCGGAGCTGCTGGCGGCATGGACGGCGGCGCGGCGAGCTCAATGACGATCTGATCGACGAACACTGAATCCAGGGCCCGGTTGCCGCGCGTCCGGTCGGTGTCTGTCACCCGCACGTAGACCGTGCCGGCCGCCAGGGCTGGCAGGGCCGTCGCGATCGTCACCGCCGAAGTCGACGAGACGGTTCCGAATGTCGTCCACGAAGACTGATCGACAGACCAGGCGAACGCGAAGGTGTCGCCGTCGGACGAGCCGCCGCTCCATGCGCGGACCGACAGCGAGCCACCGGCAGCTTCCGGCACGGTGAGGGCCCAATCGTGATCCAACAGCGAAGTCCGTTTCGACGGTTTGCCGCCCGACTCCACTTCCGTAAGCTGCTCGGCGCTCCCGTCTGCCGCCAAGGTGTCGCCCCAGCCGCCGGTGACAGTGCCCTGCGTGGTCACCTCGCCGGAAGCAAAGACCTCGATCGGCCCGGAAGAAGGCGGCGTGAAGACGAAGTCCCGGAGGACCACCTCGACGGGCGCACCGTTCTGGGGGGCGAGCCCGCCCATCAACCACAGATTGATCCGCGCGTTCTCGCCGCCTGCCGGGGGAACATCCGCGCCAGTGTAGGTCCACAGGTCGATCACGTCAGATCCGGTGGGCGGCACCGTCATCGCGGCGTGGCTCTCAAAATGAACCTGGTCCGATTTCCACTCAAAACTGTGCAGCGAGCCGCCGACGTCCAGCGTAGACTCGAACCGGTAGCGATTGCCCGGCGTGTCCCACGGTTGCACCACGAACTGGGTGTTGTCCGCCAATGGGTCACCCCAGCGCGCAATCTCCACGTCAATCTCCCGGTAGTTGAACTCGGGTGCGTCGGTGTCCCAGGTGAACATGCCGAGCACGACGTTGGAATCCAGCAGGTCGACCCGTGACTCCACGACGAAGGTGTAGGTTCCGTAG
>CALBXO010000216.1 GCA_937890335.1 uncultured Pseudomonadota bacterium
GAAATGCCACGGCGCGGATGGCGACAACGATCTGAAGATGACCAAATGCGACGGGTGCCACACGATGACCCCGCGGACCGAGGTCTTCGACAAGGACACGTCAGTGCGCAAGAAGTTCAGCCACGAGAAGCACCAGGCGCGTGAGGGCAAGGTGCAGGGTAAGGGCGACGACGCGCCGCTGATCATCGAGTGCTCCATCTGCCACACGCAGGTCGCGGGTGCGCAGACGGTGGAAGCGGCGGTCGGGTTTGCGGAGAAGGGACTCGGGCACAAGGTGTGCCGCTCGTGTCATGGCGGGGCGACGTTCGACGGTCGCTCGATTTTTGCTGTCACCTACAAGGGCACCGGCTGCGGCAAGTGCCACAAGAACAAGGTCAGGTTCGATTTCCAATGAGTGCAGGAACCCAGACACAGACGCGGCTTGGCCCCTGGGGCTCGACCATGGCGCTCGCGCTGCTCTTTGGCGCGCTGCTCGCGCTGACCGGTTGCCCCGGTGGGGATGTGAAGCCGGACAAGCCGCCCCTCATCGACACCGGACTGTTCAGCCACACGGCCCACCTGGCAGATGACGCCGGGATCCGTGACCAGAACGGCGGCAAGCTCCTCGGTTGTGAGGACTGCCACGCGGTGGACCGCAAGAACGATTTCAAGGTCGGCCGACCGGGTCAGGACGCCCACGCGCCCTGCGACGGCTGCCACGTCCAGAAGTACTACGAGGAGCCGGGCGAGTTCTGCGCGGTGTGCCACGAGGGTGTGGATCCGCTGTTCGCCGGGAAATCGCCGACGTTCGACTATCCGCGACGACAGGTCGCAGCGCAGCTGGTCAGCTCCTTCAACCACCGCGTCCATCTTGAGGGCAAGCGGGTCAAGAAGGAGGGCGGTGGGGCGCTGGGCTGCGAGGACTGCCACGCGGTGCCCGACGGCGCGTCCGCGTACGCGACCTTCCCCAAGCATAAGAACTGTGTGCAGTGCCACGGTGGCGCCGTCAGCCCCCGGCTTGACGACTGCGGCGGTTGCCACTCCCGCAACGGCCCCGGGCGAGAGCGCGCGTTCATCAAGAACGACATTCGATTCACCCATGGCAAGCACAGCAAGGACAAGAACGGCGAGGCGATCCCCTGCAAGACCTGCCATTACGCGGTGCCCAAGAGTTCGTCGCAGGCGGACTTGAACCTTCCGTTGATGGCGGATTGCGCCAAGTGCCATGAGGACAGCAAGAAGACGCCGGACCGCGTTCGCATCTCGAACTGCGGCCTGTGCCACACCACGGACGTGAAGTCCCGCGCGCTGCCCGGCAGCCACACGGCGTCAATCGAGCCGGCACGTGAGGACCTGGAGGCGATCCTGGCGGCGCTCAACGAGCTCGACCCCATCGTGGACGGCGGGCTGGCCTTCGACCTGACCATGCCGGCTGCGGCCACCGCCGACATCAGCGGAATCGTGCCGTCGGGCAAGGACATCACCAAGGGCCAGAAGCCGGAGAACCACACCGTGTTCTTCCGCATCAACCACGAGCAGGCGGCGTCCTCCAAGGACGCCAAATGCGGCTATTGCCACACGGGCTTGAGCGGGTCCCCGCGCGACTCCTGCAAGGACTGCCACAGCACGTGGAAGCCCCGAAACCACTCCATCCGCTGGAAATCCAGCGAGCACGGACGGCAGGCGGCGGCGAACCAACAGCGCTGCGCGACGTGCCACGAGGTGGACTTCTGCACGAGCTGCCACAGCGTGCCGCCGCCCAACCACAGCCCGCTGGGCGTCTTCCGGTACCGACATGGTCGGGTCGCGCGGTTCAACGTGCGGGCATGCGTGACGTGCCACACCTTTGAGACGACCTGCATCGAGTGCCACACCCAGAACATCGTCCCCATCAGGCCGCTGCAATGACACGAACTGCCCACAGAGTCGCGGCCCTGACCGCCACTGCCGTGTTGCTCGCCGTCGCGCCGGCGGGGGCGCAGGATGACTACTCCGCGTTCCCCAAGGACAGCCGGGATGCGTCGGACCGCGTCATCTTCAAGTTTGAGGGTGCGTACAACTACTGGACCACATCCGTCGGCGATTTTGGCGCACCGCAGCCCCGAGACGAGCCATTCACGGACCAGAACCTGCGCGGCAACGGCAGCTTTGTCCTTGGCAACGCGGCCATCGGCTCGCGCCGGCTGATCCTGCCGCGGCTCAACACCTACCTCGTGGTCAGCGGTGGCTACGACGTGGCGGGTGCGCCCGACACCTCGCCTGTGGAGGCAACGGCCCAGGCCGACGGCACCGAGCAGCGGTTTGTGACGCACGCCTTCGGCGACGGGCACCTCTTTCTCCAGAACGCCTACGCCGAGCTCGAAGGCTTCACCGATGAGGGCATCGGCCAGAAGTTTTCCCTGCGCGCTGGGCGACAGTCCCATTGGGGCATTGGTCAGGTGACCTTTGACGGCGGCACGCTCAACTACAACGACGGGTCCCTGAACATCGGCATCCGCGGCGGACAGCGCTCCGGGCAATACGACCTGATCCAGGATGACCCCGGTGTCTTTGCCGGCGTGGACATCGCCTACGATCTGGCGCCTGAGCTGGACGTGCCGCTCCTGCTTCGCGCCGAGTACATGTTCCTCGCCCGGGAGATCGAGCTGACCGAGCGCGATGCGATCATGCACGGCAAGGAGACAGACGATCTTACGCTGGGGATGGCGTCCGTGGGCGGCTTCCTGGACGTCGGGGAGGATGTCTTGTTGAGCCTGCGTCTGAAAGTGACGGACACGGCGCTCAGCCGCGCCCGGCTGGGACTGCGCTGGGCGTTCGGAGACTCGGGCCTGAACATCGATCTGGAGCAGAAGATTGGCGAGGATGTCTTCTTTGGTTTCAGCGGTGGCAAAGGCTTCACAGTCAACCAACGTCTGATCGAGACGACGGGAACGCGGGAGGTCACCCGCGCGACCACCTACGAGGCCGCGCGCCTCAACATCCCGGACCAGCAGCCGTACACCGACCTGAACGTCCGCCTGCCGCTCGCGGTGACAGACACCCTCACCGTCGAGCCGCTCGGCGGTGTGCACTACGTCGTGGGCGAGACCACAGAGCTGAGTCCCTACGACGCGACGCACTACCGCTTTGGTTTCAACGTGTTCCTGCGCAGCAAGCTCAACGACACATCGGGCCTGGAGCTGGAGCTGGACTACCTCGGCCGTATCTACGACCGAGAAGACATCGACGGTGAGGAAGGTCTGTTCACGGACGTCGCGGCGGGGCCGGAGACGGCGGCGCACGAGGTCTTTGTGGGCGCCCGCTACAACATGGGCGAGCGGTTCGTGCATGGGCGCATGCTGCAACGCCGGAAGTTGAGCGTCGGGGCCGGGTACTTCCTGCGCGCCTACACGCTACAGAATCGCCGCGTGGACGAGGAAGAGTCCAAGGAGAACGCGGAGACCCTCGCAGGGTTGAGCGCCGACTTCATGTGGGCGTTCACGGACTACACGTCGCTGCGCGGCAAGTACGAGTTCGCGCGTGACTCCAACATCTTCTATTCGCACCTGGGCGAGTTTCACTCGGTCACAGGGCGGCTGGAGGTGCAGTTCTAGCGCGCTCGTGCGCGGGCCGCGCGTTGCGAACGTGCGGTTCAGATGGGTTCCTGCCGGTAGGTGAGGGGCCCGGTTTCGAAAATGACGTGTCGCTCGCGCCGGCGGTTTGGACTGCGGGTTGAAATCCACGCGCGACGACTCACAATAGCCAGACGCGCGCGAAGGGTTCCCAGGGTGGCCGCACAGACGGCGGCGCCGGATCTTCGGTCGGAGGTCAGATGTTCGGAAGTTTTGGACGGAAAGTCCCCATGGTCGGTTCCCGCACACTCGTGTGCGCGGCCACCGCGTTGTTGTTGCTGTGTGCGGCGGGCTGTGAAGACCCGCCGACGCTGGAGGACGAGCCGTCGGAGTACATTGCTCCGACGCTGAACGTCGCGACGCCAGCCGATGACCCAGCCAGCTGTGTGGCCTGCCACCCGCGGCAGTACATGGAGTGGAACGGCTCCTCGCACAACTACGGAAATGGTCTGGACGGGACCTACCAGGCCCTGGAGATCACCGGTAATTACTTCCTGGCCAACGCGGTGGGCAACCCGCTGCTGCGTCGAAACACCCTGTGCATCACCTGCCACGCGCCGTCCGCGGCGTCGTACATGGTGGAGAACGGAAAGGAGGGCACTCTCAACGCCAACATCAGCATGGGTCAGGCGATCTGCGATGACGGGGATGGCGTGGGCGCCAAGCCGTGCGTTGAGGTCAACCGGGAGATTGGAAAACCGGCCGCGGTTTCCCTGACTGACGTGATTGCCAACGCGGCGGTGAATGACCTCCTGCCTCCCCCCGGTCGGGCGGTGGAGATCGCGGCGGGCAACTTCAAATCTGATGTCGACAGCGATGAGCGCAGGACGGAGCGCGCCGCCTTCACCTTCCAGGGCATCACCTGCGACGCCTGCCATAAGGTGGGCGCACCGCTGGACGGCCGTGACGACCCGGGCATCCTTGGCATCAGCGATGGCAGCATGGACGCCCAGGTGCAGTTTGACGCCTGCCTGGAGGCCACCATGGGCGGCCTTGCTGACTTCATCGCCAGCGGCGCAGGGCCCCCTGCGGCATGCCGCCGCCTGAGCAATGGCCAGCACCCGCACGACCCGTCCCACCCCGAGGGGCGCGAGTTCCACGACCTGGGAATCGCAAACTTCGCGATCCAGTTCGAGCGAGACGGTGACGTGCGCTACGGGCCGTTCCCGGCCCAGGAGAACGGTACGACGACGCCCGCCGTGCCGGCTTTTGCCCACAATGTGTCGAGCGGCGCGGTCCGGAAGGCTCCGTGTGCGGACATCTACCCCGCCGAGCTGGTCTCCGGTCCTGACGCTGACGGCATGTGTGAGTACGACTACGGGAAGTACAACATCGCGGTTTACCCCGACGGGACACCCTTCCCGGGGCAAAGTGTGGACGCGCGTCCGTACTTGAAGACACCCCAGTTCTGCGCGGCCTGCCACGACGTTCGGCTGCTGCCGGCGCTCGGCAACGAGCCGATCCACGGCGAGCCTTTCTACCGGCTTGAGAACCTCTACACAGAGTGGTTCATCAGCCCGCTCAACCTCTATCCGTCTACACGGGGCGATGCGGACTCGGTCCTGGAGCAGTTCCCGGACAACCCGTACCGGTGGGACTGCGACAACGACGTGGACGCCCCGGATGACTGCAAGGACGGCGCGGCGCGTCGTATCGTGTGCCAGGACTGCCACCTCTCGCTGTACCCGTACGCGCCTCCTGGAGTTTTCCCGGGTAAGCACACCCACCCGGACGACTGCGACGAGGCTGGCGGCTGCGGTCTGCAGGCGGCCACTGCCGGTGGACGCGGCAACGCGCGTATCGTCCGGCGCGACCGACTCACCACCCACAACATGACGGGACCGGACATCGGGCTTGGCAAACTCGAGCCGCTCCGGGACGGCGTTGCCCTGTTGCCGGACAACCCCATGGGGGCACTGAGCCTGCCGAACCAGGCGGACTCCGACGAGTTCCAGCGTGCGATCTACGAGACGCGGCTGGGCATGACGAACAACAAGGGCGAGGTTGTGGACGGCGTCTACCAGCTGCCCGTGCGGCTCGACGACAGGCGCAAGCGGCTGCTGAAGACGACGGTCACGTCGTCCCTGGCAGGTACGCCGGACCGCATCGATCCCGACGAGCACTGCGACGAGGACGGCGAGTGCACGCTGTCGGTCAAGGTGTGGGCGATGAACGTCAACGGTGGGCACAATGTCTCCGCTGGCTTCTCACAGGAGAGGCAGGTCTGGGTGGAGCTCACGGTGGAGGACCTCGGCAAGCCCATCCTGGACAGCCAGGGGCGCGAGACGGGGATGTACGAGGTCGTCGACTGCCGGCAGGATTTTGATCCTGACTCCCTCGAGGTGGCCAACCCGCGGATTCAGGAGGTCATCGACGGTGGTATCGACCTCGATGACTTCTACGAGGCGGCCGGCACCAACGACCAGGGATTCCCCGAGCGGCGCCCCCGCACACTGACGCAGGACCAGGCCGGCGTGTTGATGAACATGATGACGGGCATGAACCCGTACACCACGGCGGATGAGGACCCGAGCTTCCACCAGCGCATTTGCCGCGGCATGTCGGGCCACTTGATGGACAAACCCCACGACGAGACCCACGAGCCGTTTGGTGACGGTCTGCTCGACGAGGAGGACATCATCCTTCACCGCATCGGCAACACGCTCCCGACGGTCATCGCCGAGAACTGCGCCGAGGACGTCACGCCCGCCACGGACCAGAACCTCAACGGCATTCCGGACATGTGTGAGACGGAGCTCCTCTCGTGGCACATCGCGGATGTGGGATTCGATTACCCCGAGCGTTTCTGCTCGAACTCGGAGCTCGGATTGGGCAAGCAATGCAGCCCGAACATGCGCGACGAGCTCAGCCAATACCCGACGGGAGACCTGACCCAGACCGCGAACTTCAAGGCACGCGTCGCCCGAGCAGACCAGTTCCACATTCCCGGCCTCAACGCGTTCCGTGCGGACCTGACGAGCAACCATCTGCGGGCAGAGCCCTGCGATGACCCGTACATCGGTCTGGAGGACTGCCACACGGCCCGCGGCTGGCTCGGTATTGGCGGCGATGTGCAGATGATCGACCTGCCGGTGCAGGGGCGCGACGGTCAGAACCGAACGCTGCGGGAGCTCGGCGGATCACATCCCGTCATGCGCGAGGCGGTGGTCGTGACCTCCGACGAGCGGCTGGAGATGCTCTATCCGTTCCCGGAGTTCCCAGGCCTCGTGCCCCACGGTACCCACCACGGTGAGCGCTTTGGCCTGATCTACCTGACCAACATCTTCTACAACCTGACCGGATGCGCGGCGAACGGGAATTACGGCGACTGCGAGGGCCCGGAGGAAATCTCATTCGACTGGAACGGGAAGTCGTACGACCTCCACGCGCAGGTCCCGTACCCCATGACTTACCCGTCGATGCCGCACATCCTGACGTACCAGGACGACCATCACTACCACTTCCCACTGCAGGGCGACACCCACGGTGAGGAGATCAAGGAGCATATCGAGGAGTACGGCTACGTCAGCTTCATGAACGCCCTGGAGCAGTACCAGTCCACCCGCAATGATGTGGGCAACGCCATCACTGACGGCGGTACGCCGTACGGAGAGTCATTCACGTTCATTCCGTTCAACTCGAACCACATGCCCAACAACCGGTCGCTGAAGTTCTACGCGCCGCAGCGGCACTACACCGACATTCGCTTCAACCGAGAGGATGCGGTCGGTCCCTTCCGCGTGCACGCCAAGGTCTGGTACCGGCACTTCCCGCCGGAGTTCCTGCGCCTGATGGCGCGGTACACGGAGGGCCTCTACCTGCGCGCAGTCGCCGAGGGGAAAGCCTGCAAGGCCGAAGACCTCGACAATTGCGACCTGCCCGAGG
>CALBXO010000217.1 GCA_937890335.1 uncultured Pseudomonadota bacterium
GATCCGGTCGAGGGGCCGGCGGCAACTCGTCAATGTCGCTGTGCAGGAACACTAGCGTCCGGTGAGGCGATAGTGGAGCTCCCGGTAGGCCTCGCGGGCCTCCTGGGCGTAGTTGGCGGGGGCGCCGCCGAGCGTCACGAGCTTGTCGTAGCGGGCCACCTGGCACAGCACGCCCAGCGTGAAGGGGACCAGGTCCTCGCCGCCCGGGGCGTAGGGCATCTCGGCGACGCCGGAGTGGGGGTCCTTCCGGTTGCCCAATGACTCCGCCAGCATGACCAGGCCCGTGCGAGCCGAGTCAAAATTGCCGCTCTGCACCCACTCGTACAGGACCGCCGCGCCGTCGTCGGCGTCCGCTGGCCATTGCGACTCGCCGGCGGAGGGCGCGGGCCCTCCAAAACAGAACGCGCGGGCCTCGGCCACAGAGTGCGACGCGAGCACCGACGACTTTTCGAGCCCGCGCAGCACATCGCACGCGAAGGTCGCCAGCTCGTGGGCCGCCTTGGGGTCCCGCAGGGCCAACGCCTGGCGCAACAGCGGCTCCACAGCCACCGCCCGGTACGGGGCGGACGCGCCGCGGGTGGCGTTCATGAGCTTGGTGCGCGCGAGGGGGTGGGACAGGTCGGCGGCGAACGCCTCGTAGGCTGCATCGTCAGCGACGGGGTCGACATCCATGTCTTCGGCGCTGCCGGACAGCAGTCGCGACGTCGGCTCTTCCTCCTCGGCGCCGGCCATGTGCCCGCAGGCGCTCAGGGCGACGAGGCTGAAAATCAGCAGGGTCTTCTGGGTCAGTTGCATCGTTCTGCTCCTTGGTCAGGGGCCCGACTTCTCGTAGGCCTCGATGACCTCAAGAAGAGAGCGGGGTTTGTCTCGCGTGGGGGTGACGCGCGCTGGCACCTCAATGCGCTCCGCCACTACGTCGGGCCCGTCCTTGGGCAAGTCCGCCGGCTCCGGCCGGGCCACAGGTGGCTCGGGCGCGGGCGCCTCCTTGGCCGCGACCCTGACGGGCCGCGTCTTGCCGCGGGCGAGTTTTGCCTCCGCCGCGGCGAGCTTCTTCTCGGTGGCCCGCAGCTTGTCGGCGAGCGCCTTGGTGGCGCCCTGTGCAGGCTTGCGCGCCACGCAGATCGACAGCGCGTCCTTGAGCCGCTGGACGGTCTCCTCGGAGCGGGCCTCGACCTCGGCGCGAGCGCTGGCCGCGATGACATCGCAGTCGTCGCAGACCATGGGGGTCTCGGAGGAGACCGGGACACCCGCGTCGGCGTCGGCCATCGACACTTCCGGCCCGCTGCCGCAATGGCGCAGGCCCATCACGCCAAGCACCACCACCAGCCCTGAACACAGGGGGATGACGACGCGGGGCCACCACCTGGGCGCTTTCTCGAACACAACTGCAGGTCTCATCGGCTGCCTCCCGGTTGGGGTCTGGACTCCGAAGTGTCGTTGTGCGGCGGCTGGGGTCGGCAATCGACACTTGCCAGGCTTGGCGATGGCCCAGGCAACGGCTCAACAGCGCGAGGAGGACACATGCTGGACGACGGCGGCTTCGACATGAACGAGATCGAGGGGCATTTGTGGCGCCTGATCATGGAGAAGCAGATCTTGTTCGCGATCATCCTCGTCGTGCTGTTGGCGGTGATGACGCTGACCAAGATCGGGCTCATCGGCGCCATGGAGACACCCGACGCGCAAACCGCGGCCGCCACCCTGGACCAGGAGCAGATCCTCGTCCGGTGCGACGCGGGCCAGCTCACCGCGTACGAGATCTCAGCGCCCATCCCTGACGACGTGTCCGGCAAGCGACTGACGCTGATGTTGGAGCCCGAGCAGGCCTCGTGCGTGGAGTCGGCGTTCGCCACGGGCGCGGGCGAAGTGGTGTTTGGGCAGATGGAGTCCCAGCCATGACCGTGAATGGCGACGGACGACGGAAACTGCCGGCCGGAAGTGGCGCCGTGGCAGCGGGTGTTGTTGTTGCGCCCGCTGTGGTGACGGACCAGCCGTGGCGTATCCCGCCCGTCGCCGGACGGAGCCTCCGGTGACACTCCAGGCCGTCCACACCCGGCTCGACTTTCGCCCGGCGCTCGCCCTGGGTGCACTCCTGCTCGCCGGCGCCGTGGGCGCGCTCGGCTGGAGAGCCTACCGGACGCCACCTGCCCCGCCACAGCCGGCGCAGGCGGCCGAGCCGGAGCCCGTCGTAACGCGCACGCTGACGATCTCCAAGATAGTGCCCCAGCCGGCGGTCGCGCTGCCGGCGCCCACCCTGCTGGCGGGGAAGGCCTCCCACTCGCCGCGCCCCACTCAGCGCCCGGCGACGCCGGACAAACCCGCAGCCACCCCTCCGGCACAGACGAGCTCCGCACAGCCAACTCCACCAGCCGAGGTGGCCGAGGCGTTGCCCGCCGCGGCGGGGCCCTCGGCGCAACCGCTGGGCGCGGAGTCCCCACCGACACCGGCGGACGCGGGGGTCGCGCCGTCTCCTGCCCCAGAGGAGAAGATCCCGCAGTCCGACCCGCCAAAACGAGCAACGCCGACGAATCACCAGGCGAGCGCCGACCGACGCCCCAACCGTGCGCCGGTTGCGGACCCCAAGCCCACAAGGGGGCGCAGAGCCGAGCCGCCCGCCGCGAGCCCGCCGGAAGCCCCCGCCGCGCAGAAGCCCGCTGCGCCGAAGCGCAGGGACCCGCGCGAGGCATCCGCTGCGCCGAAGCACACTGCGCCGAAGCAGACCGAGCCTCGCGGAAACCCGGCCGAGGCATCCGCCCCAAACCCGGTCCCTTCGGCCACGAGCCGCAAGGTCGCCGCAGCGTTCTCTCTGCGGCTGCCGTCCAACCCCGGGCAACTCAAGGCCTTCGCGCAGGCCCACGGCGCGCGGTTTGCGGTGGCGCGAACCACGGGCCGCAAGGCGGAGCTTGTGAAGTGGCTCGGGTGGCGCGGGAACCAGCTGGTGCCCGTGGCCTCCGGCGGCGGCGGGGGCCTCATCCGCAAACTGCGCGACCCGCAGCAGCTCAGGGCGCTGGGCGACCCGGCGGCCCGCGTTGCGGAGGCCACCGGGCTGCCGCGGGGCGGCTTGTTCGTGGAGGTCTTCCTCGACAGTGGGCGAGTACACGCCGCGATGTCCTCCGCCCTGCACCGCGCGGGCATCGGTGGGGACACGCTCGACGCCCAGCTGGACGCCGCCCGAGGCGCCCACGTGATCTGCCGCGGCACGCCGTCCGGGGCCATCGAATGCACCGTGAGGAGATGAAATGGACGTGTTGTTTGAGTGGGCCGGCATGGCCTGGAAGTACACGCTGGACAGCTACGGCGTCCTCGTGGCCCTCGTCGCGATCAACCTCTACCAGATGGCGGTGGGCGTGGCGCTGGTGGCCGAGCACATTCGCGACCGCCGGCGCCGGCGCACCTCCACACCTGAGGTGCTGGCGACACTGCGGCGCGGATCCCTGGCCGCGTGGAAGAAGCACGCGGAGATCGTCAAGGCGTGCAGCCTGTTGGGCCCCGCGCTGGGCCTGCTGATCTCTACCTTGCTGTCCGCCCTGGGCATTCTGGAGATGGGGCACGGGCTGACGGGCGGCGGCGGCAGCGCCGAGATCAACGGCGCGGTCGGCGCGTTCATGACCGACGTGGGCCTGAGCTACGTCTTGCTTGTGATCGGCACACTTCCCCTGCCTGTCGGCGTCGCCGCCTTGATGCTGGGCGGCCCCATCGTTCGCCGGGCGGGTCCCGGACCGGCGGCGCAGCTGCTCGGCGAGCTGCGCGAAATTCGTCGGCTGCTTGGCCGCGGCGCGCTGTCAGGCCCTCCGCGTGCAGGTGACGTGGGGGGCGCGCGGCCCGAGATTGTGGCGTTCGAGCCAGGTTGGCGGCTCATGTGTGACCTGGACGAGCACGACGCGCGCGCGCTTCTGGGAGACGGTGCCACGCTCCACTGGCTGCCCGCCCGGGTTCTGGGCGCAAGGATCGACGAGGGCGTCCTGCGCACCAACGCCGAGCAGTGCGTGATCGCCGTGGCTGGGCCGTGGGGCCTGATGTTCGCCAGTGACCCGGTGCGGCCACAATTTCAGCTCGATGGTAGCGACGTCCTGCACGCGGGTGACGCCATCAAGGTGTGGCGCCCGACAACCTACCAGCGCGCGCGCGGCATCCCCCTTCGACGGGCAATGACCCCTATGAAGGGAGACTCGCCCGATCTCCCCGACTCCGTCGTCGACGCGGTCGACGGGGGTGAGGTCACGATCTACCTGCCGGCATGGGTCCGGGACGACCAGCTGCTCTACGCCGTCGGCGACGGGCGCCTCCACCTGCGAGACGCGGCGTGACGGCACCAGGCACACAGAGGAAGATCCGCGCTCTGCGCGGGGCACGCTCGGCCGCTGAGGGGGTGGCCTTCGCGTGCCTCGCCCTCGCCGTCGCCTGGCTGTTGTGGCCCCGGTTGGGGCTGGGCGCCGCCGAGGATCCCAAGATCGACGCCGGCCACGCCAGGTTTGATGCCATGGCCGCCGCCTACAATGCAGACCCCATTGATTTTGAGGGCACCGAGGGCACACGGGTCCTCGCCGCGGCCGTCATCTACGCTGAGGACCGCGGCTTCTCAGACCGGCCCGGCTGGGTGCCGCCCGCCAGCCCCAAGGGGCTCGCCCGTGCACTGCTGGCCAACCTGCAAGGACGACGCATCGGGGGCAGCACGATCCCGCAACAGCTGGCCAAGCTCATGATCCGTGAGGAGACCGGCGGCGTCTACGACAAGTGGCGGGAGCTCGTCTTTGCCACGGAGCTGACCCGACGCCACGACCCAGAAACACTGCTCGGCGTGTACATCAACCTCGCACTCAGTCTCCGGGACCGCGACCCGGTAGGCGGTGCGCGCACAGCGGCCCTCGCCCTTCGCGGTCGCCCGCTGACCACCATCTCCCGTGAGGATGCGGTCCTGCTCGCCGTGCTCCCGCGCGGGTGGTCCAAGATGAAGCGGAAACCTGCGGTGGCGACAGCACGGGTGCGCGGTGTCCGAGACGGCCTCGCCGCAAGCGGGCTCTGGGACGTGTCCCGTGTCTCCTGGCTCGACGACGACGCGCTGGACACCACGGAGGAGCTCGGCCTCTGGCCGGGCTGGCACGCCCTCGTGGACGGCGGTCCGGACGCGCTGGACGAAGCCGCGGCGCTCACTGCCGCGCAGGACGCCGTCGACGTCGAGGTGTCCCAGCTCCAGGAGGCCGGCGTTCCCAGCGTGGGCGGCGTCCTGGTGGCGTTCCTCGGGACTCCGCCTTCGGCGAGCGCAGCGACGGCGCCGCCGGAGGCGATGGTTGTCGCCACCGCACCCTGGCTCGACGTGCCCCTCCTGAACCTCGCCAGCGGCTCCAAGGTTGAGCTGCTCGACCTCGTCGTGGACGAACTCGGGGAGGCTTCGGCCTACACGCTCATGGCCGCGCACAGCCGCCCGATTCGCTGGTGGTGGCGCGAGGGCGGGGGGCCCCGAGACGGGCGACGGCCCGGCCTGCTGCGGCCCCGCGACGCCATCAAACCCCACAAGCTTGCGCCCTACGGCCCCACGCTGAGTCTCGCCGACACCGTGCTGCTGTCGGTGAACAGCTCGGCCATGAGCCATCTGGTCAACCGCGTCCCGTACGCGCTCTACCTGGCGGACCCCGCGGGCTACGTGGCCCGCGCCACGGAGCTTGTGCCCGAGGCGCCGCTGCTGGCGACGGACACCGAGCGCCGGGTCGCGTCCAACCGCCTGGCCGAGCTGGGTGCGGACATCGCGCCGGAGAACATCCCGGACACGCTGACCGGACAAGCGGCGCCGCTCTACGTGCTGCGCCTGCTGGCCGAGCGGCGCGCGCGCAAGGGCG
>CALBXO010000218.1 GCA_937890335.1 uncultured Pseudomonadota bacterium
TGCAGCTCCGGGAACGCCCGCGCGATCTCGGCGTTGCCGCTGTCTCCCGGCTCCCGCACAAGGAGCACGACAGGCTGTCCGCCGGGCCACGACGGGGTGCGGCCGCGGTACAAATCGATCAGGGCCGCCAGGGATACCTCGCGCCCCACCGGGCCCGACGCATAGAAGGCCAGCGGGGTGCGCGCCAGCGCGGTCGCCTGCACCAACTCCGCCTCTGCGGCCGCAAGCGGGCGCGACGCCAACCCGATGTCCACTGCGCCATCCCGGACCGCCGCTACCGCGCCCGAGGTCCCAATGCTGCCAGGAATCACAACCTTCTGGCCGCTCTCCGCCCCATAGACCGTGGCCAGGCGGCGAGCCAGCGGCAGGTTGCTGCCCGAGCCGGCCAGGACGAGTCCTTCGTGCGCCACCGTGGGCGGTTCGCAGAGGAAGCCCTCAGGGACGGACGGTGGCCCAGAGGCAGAACACCCCGCCGCGATTGCGGACAGGGTGATCACCATGTTCAGAATTTTGAGGCGCGTCACGCCGTCAGCATAGCGGCTATGACAGCACGATCATACATTCGGCACGACCGGGGTGTGTCGACCCCAGCTCGGCTACTGCACGTAGCCGCGGATGGCAGCCTGCACTTCCGGGTTGGACTCGGTCGCGTCAAGCTCCACGAGCAGGTCGTAGCCCTTCTGACCACCGAAGATACCAAAGCCCTTCACGACGGTGGCCCGAACGTCGGCCTTCTTGTGGGTCAGGAACGGCTTGATGTCCTCTACCGCGTCCTCGCCGAACGCTTCCAGGTAGGCCATGACAATCAGGCTGAAGTACTGGTCCGGGCGGGTCTCAAGCATGCTGGCGAAGCCCTTTTGGACTCGCGCGTCGCGGTACAGGCTCATGCACTTGATGGCGCGCTCGCGAACAAAGGGCTTCTTGCGCCGGTCTGCCGCGATGGCGACGAGCTCGGGCACAGGGTCCGCGTCAACCGCGCGAAGCTCCGTGCGACTTGCGATGAAGGTTGGCCCAACCAGGTACGCCGTGATGGCGTTCAGGTTGTCGACCTCGTCAGCGGGGGCCGCCGGATCGGGCCCGGCCACGGCAGACGCGGCGGTGAGAGTCACGAGAACCAGAATCAAACCGAACGTGAGCTTTTTCATATCCCTTTCCCCTCGGGGGCTCCCTCCACGGGAGACGCCCCGGTACTGGCCAGGTTCAAGAGCACAACCCGTGCCAGCCCCATCCAAGCCTGAGGCGCTGACGCCCCAGGGTGTACGAGTGAGCCCAAACAATGGATCAACACCGACACCAACGGGACAAACCAACACCGTCCTGAGCATGAACAAGTGTAGGTGCAGGTAGGCGCTGTGTCAAGGTGGCACACCCCACCGATGGGGTCTACAGTCGGCCCGACGGCCCCAAACTGTCGGCTACAGTCGCGCCGAGTGACCAACGAAGGCCGACACCAACGACAAACACACCCAACACCGGCCAATGAAGTAGCCAGTTGATCCCGCAGTGGCCACCAGGTGACCTTCAGCGTGGCCCAGGCTTTGATACGCACTCCGCGCCACGTACCCACGCAATCCTCGCGCTACCCAGGAGCAGCCATGCACGCCGTTCGCGTCCAATACACCGTCCGTCCCGACTTTGCCGAGACCAACGCCGCCAACATCCGCGACGTGATGGCCGAGCTTGCCGCCACCGGTGAGGCCGGCATCCAGTACAGCGCGTTTCGCACCGGGGACGGCAACACTTTCGTCCACCTCGTGGTCATGGACGACGAGAGCAAGCGAGACGTCGTACCCGGACTCGCGGCGTTCCAGAGATTTCGGGCCGCGTTGCGGGAAGGCGCTGTCGTCCCGCCCGACAACGAGACCTGGCAGGTGGTCGGGACCTCATACGCTCTTTGACGTCGACTCGTAGTGGATTCAGCGTAGCCGTCTGCTACTCTGCGGTGGGTTTTTCCCGTTGGCTTGAGTGGGTCCATGAAGAGATTGATTTTGCTGTTGCTGCTCGCGACCGCTGTGAGCTGCTCGGACGGCGCATCGCCCGGCGGTTCTACCGGCGACGAGTGCACTGCTGACGAGGATTGTGACGGCGCCGACTGCATCGCCGGGCGGTGCGTCCTCGACAACCCCGACGGCGACACCGGCGGTGACACAGACGCGGACGACGATCCCGGTGTGGATACCGGCGACGTAGACAACGACGTACCCGAGCTGCCCCCGGAGCCGGAGATCGGCGACCCCTGTGATGACGGCTCGGATTGCCCGAGCGGCCACTGTATCGAGGTCGGCGACGGGCGACGGGCCTGCACTGACTTCTGTGTCGAGGGCAGCTGCCCGGACGGCTGGGTCTGTGCCGGGGTCGCCAACGGCGGCGCCGACCGGGTCTTCCTGTGCTTCCCCGAGACCGACTTCATCTGCCAGGGCTGTGAGGGCGACGCCGACTGTGGGGGTTTGAGCGACCTCTGCCTCGACTACGCCGACGGTCGCTACTGTGGCCGCTCGTGTGAGGTCCGTGGCTGTCCCGAGGACTTCGACTGCGTCCAGGTCGAGCGTGAAGGCGAGACCAAATGGCAATGCCAAGGCGGACCGATCGCGTGCTCCCCCTGCTTTGACCCCGACGAGGATGGCTACGGAGAGGGTCCGGAGTGCCTCGGAATCGACTGCGATGAAGACTCCCGCTCGATCAACGAAGGCGCAACGGAGGTCTGCGACACCGTCGACAACAACTGCGACGGGGAAACCGACGAGGGGTTCGACCTGCAGAACGACGCCTCGAACTGCGGCGAGTGCGGGAACGTCTGCGCATTCGAGGGCGGCAGCGCCTGGTGTGTCGAGGGCGAGTGCGCGTTGGCCGACTGCGCCGAGGGTCGCTGGGACATCGACGGCCGCGCCGACAACGGCTGCGAGTACGCCTGCGACGTGACCAACGAGGGCCTCGAGCTGTGCGACACTCTCGACAACGACTGCGACGGCGAC
This sequence comes from uncultured Pseudomonadota bacterium, assembly GCA_937890335.1. GTDB lineage: Bacteria > Myxococcota_A > Bradymonadia > Bradymonadales > CALBXO01. The sequence continues at coordinate 2,973 of CALBXO010000218.1, forward strand.
ATCGACGAGGATTTCGATCTTCTCAACGACGCCGACAACTGCGGCCGCTGCGCGCGGGTCTGCGCCTTCGACAACGCCACGGCCGTCTGCGAGGACGGCGGCTGTGTCCTGGCCGAATGCAGCGACTTCCACCACGACATCGACAACCTCGACGAGAACGGCTGCGAGTACCTCTGTCTGGAGACCAACCAGGGCGCCGAGGCGTGCGACACCATCGACAACGACTGTGATGGCGGCATCGACGAGGACTTCGATGTCACCATCGACCCTGCGCACTGCGGCCGCTGCAACAACCCCTGCCCCACGCCCGACCACGGCACGCAGGGCTGCGAGGAGTCCGAATGCGTGGTGGCCGCGTGCGACGACGGCTACGAGAACTGCAACGGGGCGTTCAACGACGGCTGCGAGGCGGATCTGCTCTCGCCCATCACCTGCCTGCGATGCAACAACGCGTGCGCGTTCGAACACGCGGTGCCCGGCTGCAACGCAAACGGTTGCTTCCTGGCCGAGTGCCTGGACGGCCACTGGAACATCGACCGGGACAGCGACAACGGCTGCGAGTACGCGTGCACGCTGTCCAACAACGGCGACGAGATCTGCGACGAGCGGGACAACGACTGCGACGGTGACGTCGACGACGGCTTTGACCTCGAGACCGACGAGCTGCACTGCGGCGAGTGCAACAACGCCTGTGGCGACCCCGAGCAAGCCGAGGGCACCTGCACCGACGGCAGCTGCGCCATCGCGCGCTGCATTGGGAACGCGCTGGACTGCAACGGTGAGTTCGACGACGGCTGTGAGGCGAACCGCCTCAGCCCCTTCACTTGCCTGAGCTGTGACAACGAGTGCGCCTACCGCGACGGCGTCCCCGGCTGCAACCAGAACGGCTGCTTCCTGGCCGGCTGCCAGCCTGGCTTCCACGACATCGACCTGCTGGACTTCAATGGTTGCGAATACCCTTGCGTGGCGACCAACAACGGGGTGGAAGCTTGCGACAACATCGACAACGACTGCGACGGATTCGTGGACGAGGACTTCGCGTTCAACTCCGACAGCAACAACTGCGGCTCCTGCAACAACGTCTGTGACCCGGAGAACGGCTCCGGATCCTGCAGCAACGCCCAATGCGTCGTGGACGAGTGCAACCGCGGATTCATGGATTGCAACCGGCTCGAGGAGGACGGCTGCGAGATCCACACCGACAGCAACGTAGACAATTGCGGCGCCTGCGGGGACCAATGTCGCCCCATGTTTGCCGACGGCCGCTGTGTGGACGGGGACTGCCAGGTGCGGACCTGCAACGAGGGCTTCGACAATTGCGACGACCTCGATGTGAACGGCTGTGAGGTCGAGCTGGCGTGGGACGCGGACAATTGCGGCGCCTGCGGGCGGCGGTGCATCTTCCCCGGCGGCGACGGTATCTGCGTGGACAACGACTGCTTGCTCGGCGACTGCGACGACAACTTTCACGACCTGGACTTCGATCCGAGCAACGGTTGCGAGTACGCGTGCACACCGGGTCAAGGCATCGACGAGCCGGACCCCGAAGGCCGCGACCTCAACTGTGACGGTGTCGACGGAGAGATCTCCGCGGCCGTCTTCGTCGCGCCTGCCCCGCTGGGCCGCACCGGCAACCCCGGTAGCCCCGACGCGCCCGTCGATACCATTGGCGAGGCCCTCAACATCGCGCGCAACGACCCGTTCCGCAGCTACCTGATCGTGGCGGAGGGCGTCTATGACGAACAGGTCAACATGGTCAACGGCGTCAGCATCTACGGTGGCTACTCGCCCCAGAACGCCTACGTCTGGGGCCGCGGCAGCGCAGAAGAGGCGCCGACGGTCGTCGGCGCAACCAACGTCGGCGTGGTCGCGAGCGGAATCACGCTCCCGACCACTCTGGCGGGGCTCCACATCCGGAGCGACGCCGCGAGCACGAACGGAGCGTCGTCCTACGCACTGTACGCGACCAACTCGACCGCGTCGCTGACGGTGCGCAACAACATCATACAGGCCGGCGCTGGCGCCACTGGCGATGCCGGCCGGGTCGGTGCTCGCGGCGCAAACGGCGGTGTGGGGGGATCGGGCGTACAGGGCTGCGATGGCTGCAGCGGCAATGGGTACGGTGGCGGCGGCGGCTCCAGCGCCTGCGGCAACACCGGCGGTGCTGGAGGCCGAGGCGCGTACGGCGACAACCGGGGCGGCACCGGCGGCCGTGGCAACGGACCCACCGGCGGCAACGGCGGTGGCGGCGGAGGGGGCGATGGCGATTATTGCGGCTTTGGCTGCGACGGAGGCGGAACCGGAGGCAATGGCCTCAACGGCGGCGCCGGGGGCACCGGCGGGCCCGGCGGAGGCGGACCGAGCGTCGGAACCGTGAGCAACGGCGCCTACGTGGGTGCAAGCGGCAGCCAGGGCGCGCGTGGTGGCTGCGGCTCCGGTGGCGGCGGCGGTGGTGGCGGCGGCGGATCAGACTGCTGCCGCGACGACCGCGGCGGCGGCGGCGGCGGCGGCGGCGGCGGCGGCCAGGGTGGCGAG
>CALBXO010000219.1 GCA_937890335.1 uncultured Pseudomonadota bacterium
ATCCTTCTCGTCGGCGCGTACCGCGACAACGAGGTAGGCCCGACCCATCCGCTCTCACTCGCGCTCGACGCGATCACAGAGGCCGGGGTCACCACGGGGACGATCGAGCTGGGTCCGCTGTCTCACAAGGACGTCGTGTCGTTGTGTACGGACTCGCTGGGCCGGCTGCGCGTGGAGACCCACCCGTTGGCGACCCTTGTCCACCAGAAGACCGGCGGCAACCCCTTCTTTGTCACCGAGTTTCTGCGCTCGCTGGCGGAGAAGGAGATTCTCCGCCTCGCTGGGGACAAATGGGTCTGGCAGCTGGAGGAGATTCGCAGCCTCGACGCAATCCACACCGCTGTCGACCTCATGCTGGACAAGATCCGGCGCTACCCGGACGAGTCGGGGCGGGTGCTGGGACTGGCGAGTCTGCTGGGGAACCGGTTCTCCTTGGACGGGCTGGCCGCTGTGGCCCACGTCACGCCGCAACAAGCGCTCGACGCACTGTGGCCCGCCCTTCACGACGGCCTGATCATTCCGCTGGATGATGGTTGGCGAGCGGCGGACGCCGTCGACGCGCGGCTGCGGTTTGCGCACGACCGGATCCAGGAGGCCGCGCACGCAACCGTCCCGACCGAGGCGCGCACGGCGTTGCACCTGGAAATCGGCCGCACATTGGAGGCACACATCCCAGCCGAGGACCGACAGCGCCGCGTGTTTGAGTACGTTCACCACCTCAACACCGCAGCCGGGCTGATGTCCGACGCGCAAAGGGCGCACCTGGCCCACGCCAACTCCGCTGCCGCCACCCGCGCCAAGGCAGCCACGGCGTTTGGCCAGGCGCTCGATCACGTGCGCGCGGCTCTGCAATTCCTGGGGGACGATCCGTGGTCCACCCATCCAGAGGCGGCTTTTGACCTCGCCCGACAGGAGCTCGATCTGGAGTTCCTCAACGGCGATACGGACGCCGCGCAGCGCGCCTTCGAAGCTCTGGCCGCGCGGCCGCTGACACGAGCGCAGACGGGCGACATCTTCCAGCTGATGATTCGGATTCATCTCACCGCGGACAGACCCGCGGAAGGCTTGCAGGTCGGTATCGAGTCGCTGCGGCGCCTCGGTGTGGAGCTTCCGACGGACCCCGAGTTGGCGGCGCCCGTCATGGACGACGAGCGCGCGCGCATCACGGCCCTTATCGATGGCCGGCCAGCCTCGGCGTTGGCGGCGGCACCAGCGCTCGAGGACGCGGAAATCGAGACGATCATGGGGCTGTTGCACGAGACATGGACGTGCTCGGTCATGGCGCCAGATGGCCTGCAATTGGTGCACACCGCCCTGAAAATCGTCCGCTTCTCCCTTGAGCACGGCAACACGAAATTCTCGGCCTGCGGCCACGTAGCCCACGCGCTCGTGCTCTCCATGTCCGGCGAGTTCGACGCAGCCCGCTACTTTGGGAACCTCTCCATGGAGCTGGCCCACCGGTTCCAGGACCCGTTCATCATCCCGAAGGTCCACAACACCTTCGCCAATTTCACCAACCATTGGATCGCGCCGCTGCGCAGCAACGTCGCCATCTACGAGGAGAGCTACCACAACTGCCTCTTGTCCGGGGACCGCTGGTGGGGCGCATGGGCGGTCGGTTGGATCCGAACGGCACAATTGGTCTCCGGGGAAAGCCTTGACGTCGTCAGCGACACGCAGCAGCGCTATCACGGCTACATCGTGGAGTCCGGCTACACCCCGCTGGTCTATATGTCGGAGGTGGACCAGTGCTTTGTGGACGCCCTACGCGGCCGCAGCGACTGGGCGCAGGCGGACCTGGACGAGCGCCTGGAAGCCATCGGTTTTGGCCTTGGACGGTACATTCTGCACCTGTCACGAGCGTTCTACCTCTACCTGCATCGTGAAACGGAAGGCCTCGCCGACGCGATGGCGACCGCGCTCGAGCACCGGGACCACATCCCGTTCCTGATGCCGTACGCGGACTATTTCTTCTACGCCGCCCTCATCGGTTGCCGGCTCGCCAACTCCGACGGTGACGAGATGGAAGCCCAGGTGGAGCACATCGATGCCTGCATCGAGCAGATGTCCGTGTGGGCACGGGAGGCATGTCCGGAGAACTTCGAACATCGCCTGGCGCTGATGCGCGCCGAGCGCGCGCGGGTGGCGGGACGGCCGTGCACGGACCTCTACCAGGCCGCCATCACGCTGGCCCGCCGCGACGGGTACCTCCAGAACGAGGCCCTCGCGTCCGAGCTCGCCGCGCGATACCACCTGGACTCCCAGCGACCGGCCGCCGCCACGGGCTACCTCATGGACGCGGTCGCGCTGTACGAGCGCTGGGGCGCGTTGCCCAAGGCGGCGCAGCTGCGTCGCGAGTTCCGTGTGCTGCTCCAGCCCGCCGAACCTCGTGAGGCCCGCCACTCGTCAGTGACGACCACGTCCAAGTCGATTTCGCCACAGGCCCTGGACCTCGTCAGCATGTTGAAGGCGTGCCAGACGATCTCCTCCGAGATCGTGCTGGAGAGACTGCTGGAGAGACTGCTCGAGCTGGTGCTGGAGAACGCAGGGGCACGCCGCGGCGCGCTACTTGTCGCGGATGAAGACGGGTTGCGGGTCCGTGCCACCGCGCAACTTGCGCCGGGTGACGACGGCGAGCGAATGCAGGCCCAGCTGCGCCTGGACACGCCGTTGGCCGACGCCGCGGATCTTCCGCTGCGGATCGTCCGCTACACCTGGCACACCGGCAAGACGTTGTTGCTCGACGACGCGATCAACGACGCCGCGTTCGCGGACGACGGATACGTGCGCCGCGTGGGTGTCCGCTCCGTGGTGTGCCTGCCGCTGTACGCCCACGCGGAGCCGTTTGGCGTCCTGTACCTGGAGAACGCCGGGGTCGCGGGAGCCTTCACACGCGACAGGCTGGAAGTGCTCACGGTCCTCTCCGCCCAGTTCAGCATCTCGTACCAGAACGCGCGCCTCTACAACTCCATGGAGCGCGAAGTGGCTCGACAGACTGTCCAGCTGCGGTCCCAGAACGACGCCCTGGAACAGACACTCCGAGATCTCCGGACCACGCAGGACCGCCTGGTCCACGCAGAGAAGATGGCGTCGCTCGGCGCTTTCACCGCCGGCATCGCCCACGAACTCAACAATCCGTTGAACTTCGTCACCAACTTTGCGGCGGGCGGCGCGGACCTTGTGGACGAGATCGCTGAGGTCACTTCGGAGGAGGAACGGCAAGAACTGCTGGACGAGCTGCGCGGCAACTTCGCGGCCATTGGGCGCAACGGTGCGCGCGCGTCCTCGATCGTCAGCGGGATGGTTCGACACGCCGGGGGCACCGGCGGCGCGCGGGAGCCCACGGACTTCAATGCGATTGTGACCCAACATGCGCGGGCCCGGGTCGGCGTGGAACTCCGGTTGCAACTCGGCGCGGACGTAGGGGCCGTGTCGGTGGTGCCGCAGGAGATCGCGACCCTCGTCAAAAACCTGGTCGAGAACGCGATGGACGCCGTCGGCGCGCGCCCGGACTCTGGCTTGATTACGGTCTCCACCACCCGCCAGGCCGAATGTGTGGCGTTCTGCGTGGAGGACAATGGGCCGGGCGTCGCGCCAGCGTTGGCAACCCGGATCTTCGAGCCCTTCTTTACAACCAAGGCAGGCACGCAGGGCACGGGCCTGGGCCTTAGCCTCTGCTACGACATCGTCGTGCATGGTCACGGCGGGACCATCGAGATCGAGGACGCGGATCCGGGGGCGCGGTTCATCGTACGCATCCCGTTGGAGAAGACGCCGGCGGCGGGCTGAGAGATCGGGCGTCCGGATGAGTCCTGCGCACCAGGACAAGGCGCGCGCGATCAGCCCTCGAACGGGCGGGCGAAACGGGTCGGACCCATGTCCCACCACGTCTGCTGCGCCGGAGGGACGCGCGGCACCCGCATGAGCCGGTCCAACAGAATCCAGTGCAGCCCCACCCCGATCACAATCGCGAGGTGGAAGACCTCGTGAGGACCGAGCACGTCGGGGATGATGATTGGCGTCCGGGCATACTCCAGCACTGCGCCGGTCGTGTAGCTGACGCCGCCGCCGAGGCAGAGCGCAACGCTCGTCCATCC
>CALBXO010000220.1 GCA_937890335.1 uncultured Pseudomonadota bacterium
GGGCCGGTAGACGCCCACTTGTGCCTCGTAGAGGACTTCCGTGCGCGCAACGCCCAGATCTGCGATGCCGTGATCCACATAGACAGGTACGTCGTCGCCGGAGACGCGTCGGGCGACCAGGCTGGAATCGAGCCCGGTGCCGCCCACGTACTCTCCCGACCCCGCGAGCACACCGGCGCCGCGGAACGCGTCGAGCGCAAGGTCGCCGACCTCGTCGTCGGGCAGCATCAGCAACAGGTCACGGTCACCCATCGCGCCGTCTCCCATCCGGGGCAGCCCGCTTCTCAAGCAGCTGCGCTGGCAGCCCTTCCTGGCGTCGCCGCCATGCCTCGAGAAGGCCAACGGTCGGCCTCTCGGAATCGACCCGTACGACGTAGCTGGCGGCTGCGGCCTGACTGCGCTGACCCTCTGGATGCAACACCTCGAGGACCGCGTCGCTGCGCAGAGAGAAGCCCACCGCGGGGGCGGGCCGTCCGTAGAGGCCGATGACGTCGTCGTATCGTCCCCCGCCACCCAGCTCGCGGCCGATGCCCTCACTGACGATGCGGAACACCAGCGCCGTGTGATAGGCTGGCCCCTCGATCTCGCCAAGGGCGATCTGCAGGCGATCACTGCCCGACACGGCGCGCACGGTGTCGACCACGGCCTCCAGGTGCGCCAGCGCGTCGCGCAGCGGGCCGTCGTGTGGCAGCAGTGATCGAATCCGCGCGAGCTGGTCTGGGCCGCCGCGCAGCATCGTCAATGCGACAATCGCGTCAGCCACATTCTGGCGCGTCCCTGCGCGGTGCAGAAGATCGGCCACCGCGTGAGGATCCCGCTGAACCACCGCCTCCCGGACCTCCGCGCGCCGCGCCTTGGGGAGACCCGTCAACTCCAGGAGTCGGCGAACCACCGCCATGTTTCCTACGTTGATCTGGTAGTCGTCGATGCCAAGCCCCGCCATGGCCTGCATCGCCACCAGGATGACTTCGGTGTCATACACCGCCGTCCCCGCCCCGAGCAGCTCCACGCCGATCTGGTACGTCTCGATCTGTCGCCGCGCAAACGCGCGTTCACTGCGCACGACCCGGCTGGCGTAGCAGAGCCGCAACGGAAGCGGGACGTCGCGCAGGACGGGAGCAAACAGCTTTGCGACGGCCGGCGTCACGTCCGAGCGCAGCATCTGAAGATTGCCCTCGGCGTCCACCAGGCGGAATGTCTTGTTCACATCATGGATCTGAAGAATCTCGGGCCGGACCTCCACATGTTCCAGCATCGGGATCGCGATATCGCGATAACCCCAACCCCGAAAAATCCCGAGCGCAGCCGACACCAACGACCTGCGTCGCTGGACGGACTCACTCAAAGGCAGTGCGCTGGAGAGAATCTTCATGGCGCGGACTTGAAACAGTTGGCGTGCTTGCCAACCATAGGCGCGCACGGACCCGGTCGGGCGACCGGTCGCCCCAAGTGCGCACTGGCTACGGCATCACCCCCTTACTGTCAAATGCAGAACCTCGGCACTGACTCGCGAATCGACACCGTCATGGCGACGCTCATGCTGTTCCTGGTGGTGACGCTCGCCCCGCTCGGCTGCGGTGACGACGCCTCCGACGACACCACCGTCGGCACCGCGCGCGTTGGTGATCCATGCGCGCGCAACGCCGATTGCACCGAAGGGCTGTTGTGCAAGGGGGGTGACCTGCGTTGCGTGCGCCTGTGCACACTGGGCACAGACGAATGTGGAGAAGGGATCGTGTGCGAGCCGGCGAACGACGCCGAGGTCGGCTTCTGCCCTCTACCCCCGGCATAGCCGACGTCCTTGACAGCCTGCATCAAATCCGCAAGCGTACGCGCCGCTCGCCGCTGGTTTGTGCGTCAGGTTATGCACGCCCACCGTCGGCACCGGGCTTGCATAACGCCCGGCACCAGGTCGGATCGTTCCGGCCGCGAGGAGAGTCACAACAAACAGCCCGCAAGCTGGCGCGGGCGATAGCTCAGGAAGGGTCTGAAATGAATCTGTCGCGGGTACTCCTTACGTTGACTTGTCTGATCGGTGCAGTTGCGCTCACCGGGTGTGTGGAAGATCTCGGTGGCGGTGGCGGCAACGGCTACTGCGTGAACACCGGTGAGGTCGGCGAGGGCGATGCCTGCCAGACCAACTCTGATTGCATGGGCGATCTGCGCTGCCACAGCTCCGCGGGCTGCGTCGTCGCTTGCGGCTCCGACTCCGCTTGCGGCAACGGTTCCTGCATCACGCCCGAGGCCAACAACGGCGGCAACAACGGCGGCAACAACGGCGGCAACAACGGCGGCAACAACGGCGGTAACAACGGCGGCAACAACGGCGGCAACAACGGCCCGGCCAACAACGGCGGCAACAATGGCCCGGCCAACAACGGCGGCAACAACGGCGGCGACATCTGCGCTGAGGCCTGCGACCTGCTGATCGAGTGCACCAACATGGCCTGCCCGGACATCGGCATCGACCGCCAGGGCTGCATCGACCAGTGCACGCCGGACCCGATCGAGTTCCAAGCCGACCTGATCATCACGCTGTCCTGCCAGGAGATCAACGACGCCGTGTGCCCGCCCGAGGCCGGCGACACCAACACCGGCGCGGAGTGCACCGCTGACACGGACTGCACCGCCAGCAACAACCTGCAGCCGTTCTGCTTCCAGGAGACCGACGCCATGACGGGTGAGGACACCGGCTTCGTGGGCGGTTACTGCACCTTCGTGGGCTGCCAGGGCGACGCCGAGTGTGGCGAGGGCAACATCTGCGTGCAGATCGACCAGGAGGGCACCACGATCTGCCTCGTCGGCTGTGACCCGAACAACGGCGGCCCCGAGTGCCGCGACGGCTATGCCTGCCCGGACCTGAGCCAGGGCCAGGGCATCGGCGCCTGCATCCCCGCCTGCACCGAAGACGCGGACTGCGGCGAGGGCGGCACCTGCGACGTGGAGACCGGCAACTGCCAGTAGCCGCACGTAGACGGGTCCGAGCGACCTGAGAACCTTCTCGCACGCCCCCTGCGCTTCGGCCCAGGGGGCGTGCGACGTCGTGGAGGGCGGCGTTCTTGCCACAGACCGCCGTTGGGCCCAATCTCAGAGACAACCTGCGGCGGACCTGCTGTCCACACTGTGCAAGCGACCGCCGCCCACAGGGTCAATGATGAGGCAAATGCACGCGCTGGGTTTCGCGCTGCTGGTGGTCGCCTGCAGCTGCGGTGACGCGGCCAAAGATGGCGCGAACGGCGTCTGCCGGAACACCGGCACCACAGGTGAGGGCATGGCCTGCGCGCTCGACGGCGATTGCCCGGGCGCGATGATGTGCCACGGATCCCTGGGGTGCGGCGTCGCCTGCGTGGACTCGGGCGATTGTGGGCAGGGCAGCTGCGTGGTCAACAGCAGCGACGACAGCCCGCCCGCCAGCTGCGTGCAGGCGTGCGAACACATCGCCGAGTGCATCACGGACGTCTGCACGGAGAACATCTTTCCGGCCATCGACTGCATACCCACGTGCCGCGACCAGGGGTTTGCGGACCAGGTCGCCGCGCTCACCTGCGAAGAGGTTAACTTGCTGCTGCTGCGACAGGCGTGTGCCGGGGACGGCAACGACGCGTGCGAGTGCCCGGTGTTCACCTCCAACGTGGGCGCCGCGTGCGAGGCCGACCCCGACTGCAACGCCGACGCCCTCGAGACAGCGTGCGTCCGGGAGCGAGTCCCAGACACGATGGAGGAGACCGGATTCCCCGGGGGCTACTGCATCGCGCTGGCGTGCCAGAATGACTACGAATGCGGTGCGGACGGCCTCTGTGTGACCGTGGACAGCCAGGGCAACACCCTGTGCATCCGTGCCTGCGACGCAGCCATCGAGGGGAGCTGCCGGGACGGCTACGTCTGCAGCGATGTGTCCGAGGGAGAGGGCGTGGGCGCCTGCCTGCCCGCTTGCCGCAACGACGCGGACTGCGGTACCGGCTCGCACTGTGATGTGCCGTCCGGCGAGTGCATCTGACCGAGGACACCTCGGCATCAAGAAACAAAAAGGCCGGGCGTTTGCCCGGCCTGAGTGCACATGGCTGGGATTGAACCAGCGACTTCATCCGTGTGAAGGATGCACTCTCCCACTGAGTTACATGTGCATTGCGCGTCTGCGCGTTGGACTAACTAACTCCGCCCCCCTTACGTGTCAACCCCAATTGTCAGCTCCCTCTCAGAGTGCCCGCAGGGGCCGCGCGCTGATGGAGACAAACCTTGCCACGAGCGCAAAGGCGACGGCCGACAGGCCCGCTGCCAGTCCCCACCACAGCCCGATCACGCCCATTTCGAACGTGAACGCGCACAGGATCGCGACGGGAAGCCCCACAAGATAGTGCCCGGCGACGTTCGCGATCGAGCTGAAGCGCGTGTCTCCCGCCCCGCGCAGCGTGCCGGCTCCCACGGCCTGCAGCCCATCCGTAAGCTGAAAAATCGCAGCCACGCCAAGAAGTCCGACGGTCGCCGCGATCACATCGGGATCGTCGGTCAACAGCCCAGCGACAAACTCGGGCGCCATGATGAACAGCGCCATTGGGAGCGTCATCAGCCCGAGGGCAGACCCAAAGCCTGTGAGCCCCGCCAGCCGAGCCCCGCGCCCGTCCCCCGCCCCGATGTTCTTGCCCACCCGCACCGACGTGGCGTTCGCGAGGCCGATGCACATCGTGAACGTGACGCTGGCCAGCGTCAGCGCGACCTGGTGGGCGGCCAGCGGCACCGCGCCGATGTTGCCAGCCAACAACCCCGCCAGCGCGAAGACGCCAACCTCTGCCAGCATCTGAAGCCCCACCGGCATCCCGACCTCGATGGCGCGACGGATCTCGCTCCAGACCGCCCGGCGCAGCCCTGTGGTCCACTCCGGAACGGCGAGTCCTCGCACGGCGACCACGACCATCCCGAGCTGCGCTCCCGTGCTGAGCACGGTGGCGATCGCAGATCCGGCGACGCCCATCGCGGGCACCGCCTGCAGTGGGCCACACCACGACGGCAGGTCAGCGCCGCCGAAGACCAGCAGGAGGGTCCCGAAGAGGTTGATCACGTTGGTGACGAACATGGCGCCCAACAACATGCCGGTGCGCGAGTGGGCCTGCAGGTAGCAGCGCAGGGAGACAAACAGGAGCGCGGGCAGGACGTCGATGGCACGGATCCAGATGTAGATCGTCGCCTGATCGGCCACATCCGCCGGAACGCTGAACGCGGCAAAGATGAGCGGCGCAGTCGCGATCAGGCTCACCACCAGGAGAGTGCCGACCGCCGCAATCCAGACGCCCTGCCACATCATCGTGCGGGCGCGCCGCGGATCTCCTGCCCCCATGGCCTGCGACATGTGGGGATCCACCCCCAGAACCGTCCCCTGCCCGATGACCAGAAACGAGTAGTAGACAATGTTGGCGAGCCCGACAGCGGCGAGCTCCGTGGCACCGAGGCGGCCCACAACCGCGGTGTCTACGACGCCCTTGAGTTGGTTGCCCAGCTGGACGAAGACCAGGGGCAACGCAAGGATCCAAAGGGCGCGCAGTTCAAAGCGCCAGCCGCTGGCTTGGGGGGATGACATCGGGCAGGAAGGGTAAGGCGGCGAACCGGGTGGGCAAGTGGGGGCAGACGACAAGCGCGCAAAGCGGCGACGGGACGGGGTGTTCTACACCCCGGCGCCGCTCGCCGCACGCCTGGTGGAGCTCGGCCTGGGTCCTTTTGCCTCCGTGCCCAAAAGAGTCCTGGACCCCTGCTGCGGAGACGGCGCACTCCTTGCGGCCGTGTGGCACTACGGACTGCGTCGCGGCTGGGCGCCGACGGCGATCCTTCACAGTCTTCTGGGAATCGACGTGGCTCCCGCCGCGGTGGCGGCGGCCCGCGCCAGGCTGACGGAGCTCGCGGTGCAAGCGGGCATCGAGGCGCCGAGAGCGCTGGACGCGCTGACGCAACAGATCGTGGTGTCCGACGGGTTGCTATGGGACGTTGGGCCTTGCGACGCCATCGTGACCAACCCCCCATTTGGCAACGCCATTGAGGCGGACACAGCGCGGTCCGAGGCCCAGAAAGCCCTGCACAGGGCCCTGGTTCCCGAGGTCGCCACCGGCGCCTACGACCGGAGCGTCATCTTTGCCGCGCGGGCGTTGCAACGGCTCCGGGACGGCGGGCGATACGCCCTCATCCTTCCCCGCAGCATCCTCAGCGTGGACAGCGCGGCCGCACTGAGGGCCTTCTTCGACGAGGGCGGCGCCCCAGATGCGTTGCTGACACCAGACTCGGCGCGCCTCTTTGACGGGGCTGACGTGTTTGTGACTGCGGTCGTCGGAACCCGAGGCGCCCCAGTGGGCCCCGTAGACGTCGAGACGGACGGCGAAGTGCGACAGGTCCATCGCACCGGAACGGAGGCGTCGTGGGCGCAGCTGCTGGACCCTGCGCTGCCCCTGCTGCGCGCAATCGAATCCAGTCCATGGCCCCTGGTTGCGCTGCGTGAAGTCTACGATCTCCGGGGAGGCGCGACGACGGGCACGGCCTACGAGTTGTCACCCCTGGTGACCGAGGCGGGCGACGGCCTCCTGCTCGTCACCACCGGACTCATCGACCGCTACACGCTGCTGTGGGGACAGCGCAGGTGCCGCTACCTCAAGCACGACTACACCAAACCACGATGGCCAGCGGACGCCGGCGGCGGGGTCGGCCGGGCGGCGAAGAGACAGCGCGCCCCGAAGGTTCTTGTTGGCGGTCTGAGCCGGGTGTTGGAGGCCGTGGCAGACCCCAACGGGGAGCTGGGCGGCGTCGTGTCCACATGGGTCGTCACGCCTGCCGCCGGCCCCCGCGCCTTGTTTCTCTGCGAGGCTCTGATCAACTCACCGGTCCTGGCCCTGATCTACGCCGCGCGCAATCGGGGCAAAGAGCTCAGTGGCGGCAACATCACCGTGGGCAAGCGGGAGCTCGGTGCACTCCCGGTGCCGGCCGACCTGGCGCTGCTGGAACGCTCCACCGCCGCGCCGTTGCCGCACGGCGAAGACCCACTCCAGCTCGACCCGCTGCGCCCCGACCACCGCGCAGTCCTTGCTGCAACGGCGGCGGTGGCTGTACAACGCGTGGGATGGGCAGCCCCCTGCAGGGACAACGAGGATCGAGCGGCCCGCGCCGTCGCGCGGCTCTACGGCCTGGACGCCAAGACGTTCGGCGCTGTGCAATCGTGGTTCTCCTTGCGCTCGCGGCGGTCCTGACCGCGGCGTGCGACGACCGCCCGCAGGATCGGGATTCGCCGCTGCCACACGCAGCTGCACCCACGGCAGACACCGCCCAACCGGGCTCGCCACCGGCCGTCGCCGGGGGTGATCTGCGGCTGGAACCCGCCTGCAAACCGTTCATCGACATTGAGGGCCAGATTGTCGTGGGAGGACGACCCACCGACCTCAAAGTCGACCGGGAGGGCGGCCTGCCCAAGATCCAGACCTATGGATGGGCCGACGGCCTGGTCCTCGTCGCGTTGAAGACAGATTGGATCGCAACCCCCAGAGCGCGGCCGGAGGGGCGACTGTCGCAGGTCGATTGTCGGACCGGCGCCCGGACAGCCGTGTACGACGAAGCCGGCGCGGACCTGGGCAACACCGTGGTGGCCCAGGACGGACGCCACTTGTACTTCAGCGGCGCCCGCGGTCTCTCCATGCTGGACACCCACACAGCCAGAACCACGCTGCTCGCGGTAGCGCCGGGTTTCGAGCCCGCGTGCGCTGCCGCACTCGCAGACCCGGATGCGCGGGCGCGCGACCTGCCCGTGTCGCTGTCCCGCGCCGGAGACCGTCTCGTCTTCCACCGCGGTGGACCCTGCGGCGCGTCAGGGCAATGGACCGCCCAACAATTGGAGCTGCGCGGCCCCACCAGCGGAGTCCTCGGGACCGTGCCCAACACCACAGCTGTGCACCGACCGCACCCGGTCTCGACGCTCGTGGGTGACAAGTCGAACACGCTGTGGCTCGGGGACGCCGGGAGATGCGACGAGCCCGGCGTGCAGGACCCTGCGACCACCGGCGCCATCTGGCGGTCGGACAATGGCGGCGCACAATGGAAACGCGTGCCCGTCAGCGACGCAAAATCCGGCCCCATGGCGACCGCCGCAAAGACCATCTGGACCGACCTCGCCAAGCCGGGCCACCTCCTTGTCTACGGCGCACGCTGCACCTCTGGAGACAGTGTGCGGGGCGGCTCGGCCTTCCGCAGCGAGGACCGCGGCGCGACGTGGAAGCTGCTGGAGATTCCACGGGTCGTCGAGCCGGCCACGGTGGGACAGAACATCCTCGGCGTGCGCCCTAAGGGTGGCAGCCTGGACCGGCTGTTCATCTGGACCCAGCAGGGGTTGTTCCGGACGCGCAACGGCGGCGAAACCTGGTTTCCGGTAGCCGACGACGCCGACGATCATCCAGGCGCCGCGCCGTCCGAACCCCCTCGGTACGCCCAGATCGACGGCTTCATCTTCAGGGCCACCGACGACGGCATGGTGCGCCGCGAGCGAGCGACTCGCCGCATCGACCGCCTGTTCCCGCCGCCCGAGAAGTAGCTCAGCCGCGCGGGTAAACCACCCCAAACTTCCCAGTCAGGGTGTGCCGCACAGGCCCGCGTCGCGCATCTCTTCCGTGACGACCGGCGGCTGGTTCCGCGGCGCGATGTTGTACCGCTCGTCAACGGCGATCACGGTGCCGGTGGGCCAGTGAATGCGCGCGACGTCCCAGAACTCGCCCGTCCTGTACAGCGGCTGGTTGGGCAACTCAAACACCAGCACATTCTCCAGGTAGATCCGCACGGTGACATAGGCCGTCCCGTAGCCGTGGTCCTGGAAGTAATGCGCACCCACCGCGAACCAGGCGCAGTCTCCCGGATCGTCCATGTTGATGTTCTCAGGCCCGTGGCCGTTTGTGTCGTCGATGTCCAGTGACGGATGCTCGGGCCGCCACACGGGCGCCGGGTTGCGGTAGTACGTGTCCCAGATCGGGTCGAACCAGGTGCCCTGGCCCATCTTCACCAGGTGCAGGTCCACGTCCGCGCCCGAGAGGTCTTGCTCATCGGGATCGTCCGGGTTGGTCCAGACCAGCTGGATGTGCACCGTCTCCTGCGGCACGGCGAGGATGGTCACGGTGGTTGGCTCGCAGCTCAGGGCGCCAAACGCATTGGCCACCTCGAGCTCCACGACATAAGTCCCGGCCAGGTCCAGGAAGAGCTCGCGGCGAGCGTCGTTGCCAGGCTCATTCTGGACCTCGCGAAGCGCAGCGGCAGAGTCCTGTGGGGAGGCGATGATCTCCCATTTGTACTCCGCAACCTCGGACCCCTCGGCGAAGGAGTCGCTCGCGTCGAACACGATGGTCTGGAGTGGAGCGGCTTCCACCTGCACCGCTGCGGGACCTCCACCGTCACGGACACGGGCCGATGCGGACGCGACTGGGCACGGGATGTATGTGCCCCGTCCGGACAGGAGCAACTCCGACACAGGCGCCGCGGGGTCGTTGCTGTGGATGAACGCACGCCCCGAATAGGGCTGCTCCGCATCGGGCGCAAAACCGATGAGCAGCACGTCCGAGTCGCCCGGCTCGATGACGATCGGGGCGTCGAGCGTCCCGCTCGCGTCGGCCGGGTCGCCGGGGTCCAGTACAAAGGCGCCGCCGGTCTCACCAAGGAGCGCCGCCCCCTCCCCAGGCGCGAAGCGGTCGATGACCAGCGGCGCGTTCCCGCAATTCGCGATGGGCACGTCCCGGTAGCTCACCTCGCCGATCACCCGCACACCAAAGTCCACGCGGGGGCCATCGACCAGCAGCAGACACGGTGCCTGCGTGGACCCGGACAGCGGGATCTCCAACACCTCAGCGCCCCGGTCGTCGCTGAAGACGCGCAGGAGGGCGTCGTCACTGCCGGGCGCCGTCGGTGCGTATGTGACGTCGAGCGTGACCTCGTCGCCGCTGCTCCCAAACGGCTCGAGGCGCACCTCCCGAGACGGCTCGACGCCAAACGCCGTACCGCCACCGAGCTCCCAGCCCAGCACCCGCAGAGTGTTGAAACCCACGTTGCGCAGCCGGATGGACCGGGTCACAGTCCCGCCGTCGTCCACCACCATGTCCAGGCGCGCCGGGTCCGCCTCCAGCGCGCCGTCGAGTGCCTGCGACGTGACGCGCACGCTGGCTGCGCCGGAGTCCGCGTTGGACCGAACCACAATCTGGCCCGAGCGCGCCGCGGGCGTAGTCGGGGTCAGCGTGGCCACGCAGGAGACCTGCTCCCCGGCAGACAGCCGGAACGACCGCCCACCGGCACAGTCGACCGTGACATCCTCCACGCCGACCTCAATGCCTGAAACCTCGAGGAGCGCCGCGCCGTCCGAGGACGCGTTGCGGACCACAAACACCGCGCGGGCCCGCTCGCCGACGGACGTCGCGGCGAACGAAATGGACTCAGGTTGAACAGAGATCTCGACGGATGTGCGCTCCGAGAACTCTCGGGAGCCGCACCCGCAGGAGAACGCGGCGAGCGCCACCAGGGGCAGGATGAAACGCATTGGGCTTCTCTCGGTACAGGGTTCTCCCCTCATACGTACCGGCGCCGCCCGTCTGGTCAGAATTTCGGTGCGAAAGCCACTGACTGCGTTGCCGACGACGTCGACGAACAAGCCCGGATTGGGAAACTTGGCCAGCCGACGGCTCGACCGGGGCACTGATCCGGAGCGCCACGGCTGGCCACCTGGGCCCGGTCCTGGGCTGCACTACCCGTCCCGAGGTCCTGGCCCGCCGGGTTGGCAGTACTTGGCAGTCCTATGCGCGCACGTAGAGGAGGCCCACAGACCGGTACAACATGGCCTCTCGGTCCGAGTTCCGTTGCACCCAAGGCAGCTCCGCGCGGCCCGCTCGTGCCAGTGGCGGCTGGACGCGCGCCTCCAGGAATTCGGTCAGGACATCCTCCCAGGGCGCGCCGATCCGCCCGAGCGCCACGTCGGGTTGGTGGGCCCGCGGGGTAAACTGGCTGCGGAAGGTCAGCGGTGTGGTCACGGCCAGGTAGCCCTCGGGACGCACCAATTGCTGCGCGTGGACCAGGACCGCCAGCGGGTCGGTAATCGAGTCCACGAGATTCATCGCCAACGCGCCAGAGAACTGCTGGGGCGCCAGCGTCCCCTCAAGGAGATTGCAACACACCACCGACACCGACGCGATCGGTGGTCGGGGCACCTCGAGGCGGACCGGAACAAACCTGTGCCCCTCCACTTGAAGCGGAAACTCCAAGCTCCCCTCCAGCAGCAGGCGCCGCGCCGCGGCGAGCGCAGGCAACCACGCGTCCACGAGCACCACGTGATCGCAGGTCAGCTCCCAAGCCTCGCGCCCGACCGCGGAGCCCAGGCTGACACATTGCCCCCACGCGCGGTCCCCGAGCCACAGCGCCACGTCCTGCGCGTGCACCTCGGCGTGCCCATCCACGCGGTACTCCGGTGGCATCCAGTCGTGAAATCCAGCCCAGAGGTGCCGCCCCAGACGGCCCACCATCGCCGACAGCGGCGACGCCGGGTCCATACCCGCCAGCATGTCGCACAAGCTCTGCGCGGGGATGTCCAGCAGGTCCCAAGGCGGGTTGGAGGCCGGATCGAGCACCTCCGGCTGGCCAAAAACCACCGGAACGCCGCCCAGCACGGGGTACCGCGCGACGCAGTGATCGTTGGTGCACGCGAGCGCCTGGCCATCGGGCCGCAGCGCCCATCCGTTCTGGCCGGCTCGGCAGCGGGGACACAGCAGAATCAGGTCAGACATGACACCTCGTAGACCTCCTCGCGCTCAATCTTTACCAGCCCGTGGCCGGCCAGAACACGAAGCTCCTTCGACACCGAATTGTACACGCGCGTCCCGCGGGACACCGAGATGAGAATCTCGACCGCCGCCGCAGAACCCAGGGCAGTCGCCAGCGCGGCGCGCAACTTGTTCGCGCGCTGCTCGGGCCCACTCCACCCAGTCGGGGGCGCGCCCACCACCTGCGCCACGGCGGATTCGAGTACCCGGATCTCGTGCTCGAGCGCCTGCTGTTCGGCCGAGACCATGTCCTCGATGATGTCGTCGAGATCTTCGGTGTCGTGCCGGCCCGTGACCGGCGCGACCCAGCCCGCATCCGGGGTCGGGGCCGGCGCCTGTGGACCGGTCTGGATCAGGTTCAGGGCGCGCCGCGGCCCGGAGTCTCCCACCGCGGCGTCCAGCGGGTAGAGTCCAGCGCCGTCCGGGCTCGGGAGAATCGCCAGCGCAAAGAGGTGGTCCGGGCGATCCACGCGCCCGCTGTCCAGCACCCACCCTGCGGCGACCATGGCCGGCACGTCCAGATGGCGCAGCAGCTCCACCACCATCGCGTTGAGCTCGTAGCAGATGCCGCGCCCCAGAAAACTGTCGTCGCCGCCGGCGTGCAGCAGCTTGAGGTGGTGGTTTCCCCCGCGCCCGAGGTTCCGCATCGCCGCCATCACCGCGGGCCGTTCGAGGAACGCGTCGTCGTAGAGGTATCGGCTCTGCACAAACGACTGCACCGCGATCGCGCGCTCCCACAACGAACCCCGCCGCCCCTGCTCCTCCAGAAACCGCCAGACCTCGATGGGGAACTCACCGCGCTCCATGGTGGGCGCGGTCAGTTCCGCCCGCGGGTGCAGGTCACCGGACGAACGGAGAAGACGCGGCAGCGCGGACAGCTCCACCTCGTACCGGATCTGCGCCGTCTGATCCCCGTCCACCTCAATCTCCAGACGGGCTGGATGGCGCAGCACATTGCAGGTCAACGGGTTCCCAGACAGATCCTCCGGCGTGCCGACCAATCGGCCGTGCAATGGCAGCGGCAGCTGGCTGCGACCGGGCTCCACCCGCCCCTCAAAGGTCACGGTCTGTCCCCGCGACCGGAACGGCGCGAACGCGGACCCCTCCAAGGCAGCGCCCGTCTTCCAACTCTGTGTCTCCGGATCGAAGTCGGTCCCGACGATCTGCACGGCGTAGAGATAGGGAACCGCCAGGCGGGGCGGGTCAAACACCAGTGCCGCCGTGGGCTGACGGGCCGACACCGCCCGGCGCGCCGTGGGCGTCGCCCACATCTGCGGTCCGATGTGATCCAGCGGGACCAGCGGGTTGCTCGTGGTCGCCCACGCGGGCGCAGCAGGCGCAGCGATCGGATGGTCCTCATCGCCAAACCCAAACCACCGCGCGACGCGGTCAAAGAAGCCGTCTTCCGACGTCCGGAACGGGCTCACCGACGGCGGCGAAACATCAAATTCATGGGATGTTGGCGACGGCGGCGCGGGCGCGACCGGCAGCCGCTTCCTCTCCTTGGACCTCTCCTCGGACATCTCCGGCAAGAGGGGCGGCGCCGAGCCCAGATCCAGCGCCGGAAAGGCTGAACCGGTCCGCGTTCCCCGTTTCTCGCCGTCCTCAGTCGGGCCCTGTGGGGGCCGAAACTCAGCGAGCATGCGGTCCAACTCGTCCAGCCTGTCGATGGCACGATCGGTTCTCGGCACGGGCTTCCGCCTCGGGAGGGGCGCGAGCTCCGGCGCCGACGCCGTGTCCACGGCCGTGAGCTCATCCGGAAGCGCCGCGAGACTGGGTGCGGCGAGCAGCTCAGCCAGGGTCCGGACCAGATCTGCGTCTGGCGCGGTCAGGCCAACCGCCTCCAGGAGGTGCGGTGCGACGCGCCGGGCCATGGCCTCCCGCCCCTCATCCACACCGTCACCGACGGCGCGCAGGAGTACTTCTGGTGCTCGCCACGTCTGCAGGTCCAGCCCCTGCAATTCATCAAAACGACGTGCCAGGCGGCGGTCCAGGCCATAGTCCAGGATCTCCCCCAGACGCTCCGCCAGCGAATCGGCGACCGTGTGGCGACCCGCAGACCGCGGGTAGTGCTTCTGGTCCAGGTTGGCGTCCATCGCGGCCCGCGTTCCGCGCGCGAGGAGCAGCTCCACGATGTCCAGCAGCTGAGACTCACCCGGTCCATCGTAAATGCACCCGAGCACACCCAGCGCGAGGCCCGTCGCATGACCCGGCACATCCGCGACCACGCGCGCGTCCACAAAGAACGCGGCGCTCACCGGATCGTACGCTGACGCCGCGTCGGTCTCGGAGCTGCCCACGCCCGGCAGAACGTACCGCACAGCCAGGTTCTCCACGACCCGCACGGCCCCTGTGGACGCCAGCCCCCGCAGACGCTCGCGATAGATCCAACCCGATTCCCTGAGCTCACGGCGGTGCAGCTCCACGCGGGGCAACACGTCGCAGAGGCCGCGCAGCACGCCGCGCAGCGCCACGATCTCACGCCCCTTCGTCTCCGTCACCTCCCGGCCGGACGAGCGGACGACCGACACGCGGTACTTGTTGCGCAGCAGGCCAATCGCCATCCGTTCGTGAAAAGCGTCCACTTCGGCGCGGTCCTCCACCGGGCCTCGGGCCGCCAGAAACAGCTTGCCCGTGTCCTGGAAGAGCGCCTCCAACGTCGGCGTGTCGCTGCGGTACAAACCCGGTCTTGACGCCGCTATCAGCGTGTTCGCGCCCGCGCATTGCGCCAGAATCGTAGGCTTGCCCCTGGGCACGAGCCGCGCAGCGTCGTCGGAACCAAGCCGGGCGTAGCACGCCTGCAACATGCGCGGCAGCGCGGGATCGGACGCGAGCAGCTCCTCGGCGCCCCGTGCCACGGCGGCGTCCCCAATCTCTCCAAGGAAGCGCGCGACGTCCTGCGGTTTGACCTTCGTCACCACCCCCAGAGCGCGACAGACGCGCGGACAACGGTCGGCTCCTCGTTCCCAATACCCCCGCCACGCCCCAAAGAGGCGAAAGCTCAGCTCGCCCACCACCTTGGACGCGGCGTAGTACTCACCGTCGTCCGCGCAGATCACCGCCCGGCTCGCCGTCTTGTCCGCCAGGTCTCGGGTCGCAAGCCAGCCCTCGTCCAGGCCCCTCTCCATCCATTCGTAGACGCGCACCAACACCGGGACGCGCCTCTCCCGCGAGCGTTCGATGTGCGCGAGCACGTCGTCAAGGCCGATGTCGGCGGCGCCACGGAGACCGAGCTGCACCCGCACGGTGTCGTCCAGGTTGCGCCACGCCTCCGGGTCCGGGTAGAGGCTGGGCTCATGGCCGACGAGCGCCTCGACCTCGGGCGACGCCTCAAACAGGGAGCCCGGCACCCGCGGCACACCCAGGCCGTCGGGCAGCCAGACGGCAGTCGCGATGGGAACTCCATCGAGCGCGTCCGGGCCAAGGGCACGTGCCCGCTCCGAGAGCAGCCCCGCCAGCGCCACACCCCGATCCACACCGCCCACCACGCCCAGGGCTGAGGTCAGCGCCTGCCGAGAGGGGCGAGGTGCAAGACCGACCGTCCTCAGCAGCTCCAGAGCGCCGTGCCCGAGCCGAGGGGACGGCGTCGGCAGCGCGTCGCCGAACACTGCGCCGACCCAGGGTGCCAGAGTTGCGGTCGGCAAGACGAGCTCGGAGACGCTGTAGAAATTCCCATCGGCGCCCTCCACGCCGACCGATTCCAGCCAGTCCCGCACCCGCGCTGCGTCCCCCACCTCCTGCGCAAGCCAGCCGAGCAGCCGTGCCGACCGGTCACCGTCGCGCGCCGCCGCGGCGCCATCCAGCGCGGGCCGCAGGTGCGTCTCCACGATCTCCGCCAGCGGGGGCCGCCCCACATCCAGGTGCCGCTCCAGCAGCTCCAGTACGTCCCGCGGTATCTCCGGGTGAGGCAGCCAGTCCACTCCGAGATCAGGGAGCGAGTCATCCAGCACCAAGGAGGCCGCAGCCAGCAGCGATCCCTGTGTGGTGGGGAAGAACACCGCCGCGCGAAGCGTGGATGACAGCTCCGCATCGGCGAAGATCTGCGCCGCGTGGGACCGGATCAACGCGTAGAGCCAGCCGCGGGCGGTGGCATCCGCCAGCACGGGATGCGCCGCCACCGGGTCGCGCTCCGATACATCCGCCGTCGCCAGTTGGCGCAGCACCTTGCCAGCATCGAGCAGCTGCAGGTGAACGCCCAGGCCCATGGCCTGTAGCAAGCGATGGGACGGGCCTGAGCGAGGCAGGAACCCCACAGTCCCACCCGCACGCTCATACAGCGCCCGCCCCGTCGTCTCGGCCCCGAACAGTTCGTCCAACGTCCGAGCCTGTCCTCGGTCGTCAATCCAGGCCCGCGCCGACGCGAGTCGTTGCCGTGAAGCGGTGCCGAGCCGTTCCCCATGCTCCGCCAAAAATACCGAGGCGCGCTCGATGAAGGCGACGTCCGGCCCTGCAACCAATGCGTCAAGCACAGCATCCGCACCGACGGTCACAGCGCCCGCATCCGAGACGTGCGCCATCGAGGCCACTGACGGATCCAGCCATACCCCGTCCGGAAACAGACCTACGATGGCCTCTTGCACCGGCACACGCACAGCCCCCTTCCCGCGCAAAGCCGCCGGTTTCCCCGCGCGATCCGGCCAGATCGACAGCGTCGCCAATCGCTTCCAATCCCGCGCGTTCAGATCGTCGCGCATCGACTCCAAGGCAGCGTGCAGCGGCACCAACGAGGACGGCGACACATCGAGTGTCCCGGACTCCAGGTCGTCGATCCAGGCGGTAAGGTCCGTGCCTGGCACCTCCACGGACGCGACAAACCGGGCGGTCCCCGGTCCGAGCTCCGAGGCAAGAAACCGCCGCCGGCCCGCGTAAAACACCCCAAGCCTGGGCTCTACCAATCGATGGACCCCGTCCGGTCGCCCACCCCCGGCCAGGCTCGTGCGCTCGCCGCCCATGTCAGGGAAGACCGGAACTGCGGCCGCACGGGCTCGGATGTCCGACGGCCCCTCCGACAGGAGATCCAGGACGGCGTCCAGGCGCGAAACCCATGCCTCGACATCGCCGGCAACGGCGTCCACAAGCTCCCCCAGCCCCAAGTGGCGCACGCCGAGACGCTCCAACAAGCCGCGGGATCGATCTTCAAGTACACCCTCGGCGTCGAGGTCCACATGGACGAGCGGCACCACGGCTTCGAAGATCGGACGCAGCCCGGACAGCGGCAGACCCAGTCCGTCGCCGGCGGCGCGCCCCACCCCGGCGACATCCGGCACGATGCGCAGCTTGCCCATGCGCACCAGCAGCGACCGCGCGCGCAGCTTGTCCCCAGCGCGCTCCAGCCGCTCCACCTCGCCCAACAACACATCGTGCAAGCGCAAGTACCACTGGACGTCGCGGCCGTCAGCGACGACATCGAGCACCTCCAACAGCCCCACCACGTCCAGGCTCCCTGCGCCGAGCTGCAGCGCGACCTCCCTGCGCCGCCGGGCCACCTCTGCCTCGGCATCGGGAAGCGCCGCGATGGAGCGGCCGTCCGGCAAGCGGGCTTCGCCCAGGAGAGACGCCACCGCGGAGTCGACCAGCACGACCTGCCGCGGCGCCCTCAACACACCGGACGCGTCGGGCAACACCGGGACCCGGAGGAACGCCCTGCGCAGACCACTCGCCACAGCCCTGAACAACGGGCTCGCCATCTCTGCCGGGAGCGGCAGCACATCGAGCAGTCCCAGCGCCGCCTCCGGACCGGAAAGCTCCCCTGCGACCGCGGCCAGCAGCGCGGGCACATGCTCGAGAATCCACCGGTTCCAGGCG
Source organism: uncultured Pseudomonadota bacterium (assembly GCA_937890335.1). Classification (GTDB taxonomy): domain Bacteria; phylum Myxococcota_A; class Bradymonadia; order Bradymonadales; genus CALBXO01. The sequence goes on from CALBXO010000220.1 coordinate 17,610, forward strand.
CTGTCCTGCGTGACCCGCTCGCGGTCCACCGGCACGTCAAAATGTGCCTGAACAAAGAACCGCAGCCCCGAGCTCTCCGCCGTCGGCAGGTAGCTGTAGACCGTCGCAGCCTCGTCGCCACAGGCGACCGGAACACCGTCCAGGACCTGGACGCCGACCATGATCGTCGTGGTGTCCGCCCGCCCGGCTTCCCGCGGACCGCCGGCGAATGTCGGTGTCGCCGTCCGCAGGAGGTAGCGTCGCTCCCACCCCAGCGGCTCCTGCCGGATCGCGCTCGAGCGCCCCGCATCCACCGCCTCAATGAGGCGGTGTACCAACGGCTCTCCCTGGTCCTGCGAGAGCGTCAGGTGAATCTCGTCAATCCCGGCGAGCGTGATCAAGACACACGGATCCAACGCCCACGCCTTCTCAAACAACGCGCGGGGCGAGCGCGCTGGGTCGTCGGGGTCCCGAAGCGGCAGGATCAAGACCGTCCCGTCCGCCGGCACGTCCACGGGCCGCTCGCCCAGGTACTTCGGGATCGAGACATCGGCGATCTCAAACCGGTAGACGTCCGAGTAGATACGGGGGCGGTCGGTGACTTCGTAGACGGACTTGAAGCCCACGCCAAAGAAGCCGATCTGCTGCTTGCGCTTGGTGGTCTGGCCGATGCTCGTAACACCAACCAGATCCTTGGCGTCGAACGGTGTGCCGTTGTGCCACACCATGATGGCGCGCGGCCCGAAGTCCACGCGCCAGATGCTGGCGCCGGCGTCCTCGGCGTTCTGCAGCAGCTCGATGAGAAAGTGTCCTGGGTCCGTGTAGACGCGGCGGGCCAACAGCTCCTCGGCGTTGGCCTGCGACACCGCTTTGGGCGCGTCACCGAGGACCTCGATGGCCCGGCGGGCCAGCTGCGCCCTACGGGCGTCGAACGCGGCCCGAACCGCATCCGACGAGGCGGCAGCCCACAGGGCAGGCAGTGTGCGGGCGGGCACCTGCGCGAGCAGATGAAGGGGAAACGCCGCATCCCCTGCGGCCAGCGCCGCGCGGCAACGCTCGACAACCCCGGCTACGTGAGCGTCGCGCGCGTCCTGGAAGTTGTGCTTGAGCGCTCGATCCAACAGGCAGAGCGTGGACAGCCGTTCCAATGCCACGGACTCGAGGGCCGCCAGGAGCGTTTGGCGCAGCGCGTCCGGATCCGATCCCGACGCCAGCGCGTCGCGAAGGACCTTGTGCACCGAGGTGTCCGGGAGCCGACCGAGAAAGCCGGCAAACCAGGCCTGGCTCTCCACCGCGGACAACCAGCCGTCCCGCAAGAGGCGGGTGGCAAGCCAGCTCAGCGGCGCCGCGTCGCGCAGGTCTGCACAGAGTAGGAGAAGCTCGCGCGGGTCAGTCCCGGCGAGCTTCTCTTCCAAGAGCGTGAGCTGGTCCGAGAGCGGGAGGCTCTCGAACTCTTCAGGGCTTGTCGTCGTCATCGTGACGCCGAATCTACCCCCGGCGACCACCCGCACACAACTCGGTGCACGAGGAGGTCATCAGGTTGAATTCGACGGCCTTCGACGACCCCTCAGCGGCGGACCCGAAGCACCAACAGACCGGCCAGGGCGATGATGCCCAGCGGAGCCGATGCCGGCGTGCCCGACGGCACGGAGCAACCACCATCGCTGCTGCCCGAACCACCGTCTGAGTCCTCGTCCTGCTCCTCACCTGCGCCGCCGGTGTCGTCGCGGTTGGCACCGTCAAACGTGCCCTCGCCGCTCTCGGCCACGCCGCCGAAGTCACGCCCGCCGCCCTGCTCGATGAGCTGGTCGAATCCCGGCGGAATGCAGCGCGACTCCTCGATGGTCTGGCAGGCCTCCTCGTCGCCCTCCTGCTCGCCGCCGCCCGGCTCCGGCGGCACATCGCCGTCGTCGGTGCCACCGCTGCCGGAGGATCCGCTACCCGAGCACTCCTCGTAGGACAGCGAGTAGCAGCTCCAGTCCGTCGGGCATTGGTCGTCGGTCTCACACTCGATCTCGACCGGGATGCAGTATCCCTCCGTGGTCTCCTGGAAGTCAGGCTCCTGGTCACCGCAGTCCGACGTGCAATTGCCCTCCTCATCACAGGCCTCGGCGCAGTCCTCACCCACGGAGATCTCGCCGCCTTGCTCGCACTCGAACCCCTCATCGCACGGCGTGTCGTCGTCGCAGCGCGCCGGGGTCCAATCGCAGAAGAGCTCCTCCTCGACCGGGTCCGCGTCACCACACTCCTCGTTGCCTTCCTCATCCACCGTGCAAGGAACCGAGGAGCTCCCCCAGCTCTGACAGGTCAAGATGCCCGGACAGTCCGCGTCGCTGTCGCAGGACAGGGGGCCGCGCACGCACTCACCCGTCAGCTGCTGGCGCTCCTCCTCGCAGTCCTCGCGCCCCTCACCGTTGGGGCCCTCGGCGCAGGCAATGCTGGGCATCTCGCAGTCATAGCCTTCGTCGCAGTCCGCGTCCGACTCGCATTCCTGCGCCGTCACGGTCGCCGCCGCGAAGGTGACGAGGAGGCCTGAGACCAAAGTGAGAAGAAGTCGTTTGTTCATCGTATCTGCCCTGGTGAGGAAGTTTCGCTTTTGTTTCATCGGTCGTCCGGCCTCGGTAAACCAGCAACCATCAGGCCACAATCCCGATCCCGTGAGACCGGCGTCGACCCAAGCGCAGTATGACAGAAAGATCGAGGCGTGCCTCAGAAATCTGACGCTCGTGCTCCGAAGCGTCTTCCTGACAAGGTGTGTACGCTGTGCCATGCTCCGCGCATGGCATCCATGGGGAACGCGGACATCCTCGGCGGGGCGCGCGGCGTGTGGGCTCTGGCGGAGCTGGCGCGCGAGGTCACCCGGCAATACCTGGACCTCTTCGCCGAGGACCAGGCCCCTCGTTCAGCGCTCGACGGGGGGCCCGTGGCCGCCCCTGGCGCCACGGCGGAACCCGGGACGGCGGAGGCGCTGGTTCTCTGGCGCCGCGAGCTGCTCGCGGACTGGCTTGAGAACCCATCCGAAGACATGGTTCCGCTGGCTCAGCTGGCGGCGATGTTCCACCTGGAGGTGGTCGACATCGAGCTGCTGATCATGGCGGCAGCCCCCGCGATCGACCCTACGGTGGGCGACCTCTACCACTTCCTCTGGAACAGCCTGCACAAACGCTGCGCCGACGTAGGATTCGTCTGCAAACTCCTCGCGCTGGGACAGCCCCGTGTCTTTGAGGAGGCCATTGCGCGCTGCAAGGTGGGCGCGCCACTTCGACGGGATCGCCTTGTGCTTCTCGAGGCACGCCGGGGAAACGAGGAGACGCTGGACCTGAACCTCGCCGATCGACGCATCCGTGCGGCGGACCGCGTGCTGGACTTCCTGCGCGACCGGAGCCTCGGCGGCAGCACCGAGGTCGACGAAGCATTGGATGCGGTCTGCATCCGTCGCCGGGCCGAGATCGATGTCGCGTCGCTTGGCTTGCCCGAACACAGCCGCGACGCGCTGCTTCAGCTGGCGCGGTCGCGGGCGCTGCCGGTGCTGCTGGAAGGCACCGCGGGGGCCGGCAAGCCAGACGTGGCGCAGGCCCTGGGCTGGCTGCTCGGCAAGGGGGTACTCAGTGCCGACCTGACCGCCCTGCTGGACGAGCCTCCGCTGACCCTGGAGGTGAGGCTCGCCCAGGTCATCCGGGAGGCGCGCCTGGGTGGCGACCTCGTTTACCTCGAGGGGCACAACCTTCCGGAGATGGTCGACAGCGCGCGCCTGCTGGTGCTTCGGCGCGCCATCGAGCGCGAGCCCTGCGTGGTGGGAAGCGACCGACTGCCGGTGTGGGCCGTGCAACTCACCGCCGGCTGGCCCCACGTAGACGTTCCCCTACCCGACGCCGAGCGGCGGCAAGAGCTGTGGACCGAGGCGTTCGAGGGCGAGCGGCGAGCGCCGGACGACGACGCGCTGGCGGTCATCGCGCGCAGGTACGAGATGGCTGCGCCCCGCATCCGCCAGGCCGCGAGCGAAGCGCGGCGCATCGCCCAGATTGCGCGGCGGACGCGCATCGTCATCACGGACCTTGATCGCGCCTGCCGCGCGCACTTTGCGCACCAACTCAGCGACCTGGCAGACCTGGTCCCGCCCGCCGCATGGGGGCAGAGCGACTTGATCCTCCCGCCCAAGGAGAAGGAGAAATTCGCCGAGATTCTCCTCTATTCGCGCGAGCACGACGCCATCTACGGCGACTGGGGCTTCGCGGAGAAGTTCCCCTACGGGCGGGGATTGAGCGTCCTCTTCTACGGACCGCCGGGCACCGGTAAGACGATGGGCGCGATGATCATCGCCGCCGACCTGGGGCTGGACCTCTTCCGCGTCGACCTGAGCCGCATCGTCAGCCGCTACGTAGGCGAGACGGAGAAGAACCTCGCGCGCATCTTCGACGAGGCGGAACGCGGCAAGGTCATGCTGCTGTTCGACGAGGCCGACAGCCTCTTCACCAAGCGCACCGAGGTGAAGAACTCTGTGGATCGCTATGCGAACCTCGAGGTGGCCTACCTCCTCCAGCGCATGGAGAATTTTGAGGGTGTCACGGTGCTCACGACCAACGTCGAGGCCAATCTCGACGACGCCTTCAAGCGCCGCATCCGCTACCGAATCTACTTCCCCATGCCGGACTCGGCCACGCGTGCGGAGCTCTGGAAGGCGTTGATCCCGAGCACCGCGCCGCTGCGCAAGGGGATCGATTGGCGCCTGCTCGGCAAGCAATTCGAGCTGACCGGCGGCCACATCAAACAGGCCGTGCTGCGCGCGGGTTTCTACGCCCGCCGAGAGGGCGACGAGATCTGCCTGCGCCACCTGGTGGAGGGCGCCACGGCCGAGTGTCGCGAGATTGGAATGCTCGTCAGCGACGAGCTCCCCAAGAACCTGGCCCGCGCCGTATCCAAGGAGCGGGAAGCCGAGGTCTGATCGGGGTTAGAACAAGGACAGCTGCCGCTCAGGCTCGGCGATCACGTCCTCGCGGCGGCCGCGGGATGACCGGCGGCGCTGCGGGTCCTGCCGCTTGTCTCCCTGGAAGAGGAAACCCTGCTTGGCCAGGGGCGGCGGCGGCGGTGGCGCCGGGCGCGCAGTGAACGTCATCAGATCGCCGGGCGTCGTGCGGTCCGCCGCCAGCAGGTTCACATGCTCAAGCCCGTCCAGCGCCGGGGCCACCGTATCCACTGCCAACGCCGCGTCGTTGTTGCTCGCCGACAGATGGCCGAGGATCACCTGCTGGAGCTGCGGTCCAGCAATCTCCGACAGGACACGGGCTGCCTGTACGTTGGACAGATGGCCGCGGCGGCTGGAGACCCGGCGCTTGAGGCGCGCGGGGTACCGCCCGTTCCACAGCATGCTCTCGTCGTAGTTCGCCTCCAGCAGCACAGTCTGCACACCCTGCAGCGTCCACTCGACCTCGCGCGTGCTCCAGCCAAGGTCAGTGACGTACGCGAAGGAGAAGTCGTCCACATCCACGCGGTAGCCCACCGACTGCGCGGCGTCGTGGCTGGTCGAGAACGGGGTGATCACCGATCGGCCGATGGAGAAGCACTCCCCCGGCTCCACAAAGTCGGCGCCAAACGCATTGCGCGGACGCTGCACGCGGGACGCAGTGCCGGCGGTGCAGTGGATGGCCATCTCCGGGTATTTGGCCATGATGGACGGCAGCGCGTGAATGTGATCGCCGTGCTCGTGGGTGACGAGCATAGCGTCGATCGCGTCCAGGTCCTCGTCGATCTCCCAGAGCGCCTGCTGAATCCGCCGCCGCGGCACACCGGCGTCAAAGAGAAGCCGCAGATCCCCCGCCCGAAAGAAGATGCAATTGCCGTTGCTTCCGCTGGCCAGAACCCGCAGCTGAAACGTCGGTTCCGCCGACGCGTTCGAGCCTTCTACACCACCGTCCATGGTTTGCTCCCACTCCTGTACGCTAGAGCAGTATACCGATTGAGGAATGGCACGCAAGCGGCGACGGTTGGCCTTGGACAGCTTTGACCCGCGCCGAGCCCTTTGACACCATCTGGCCCATGACCTTCCGATCCGCGTCCTGTCTCTCCCTCGCCGTCCTGATCGCGTTCGCCTGCGTACCCGCCGCCGCCCAGGGCAAGCGCCGGGGCAAGGTGGTCAAAACGCCAGCGCCAGGACCGGGTACCCACGCGGTGCTCATCAATGGCGGCGGAAACGCCAAATCCAACTATCTCAGCCACCTGCAGCACATCCAGGACATGTACGAGGTGCTCGTCAGCCGCGGGATCGAGCCGGAAAACATCAGCGCCTTTTCGTCCGATGGAGAGGCCAAGGGCAACGACCTGGTCACGCGCGCCGTGACCAAGCCGATTCCCGACCGATGGCTCGTGTCGGGGACCCCGGTGGGCAAGGCACTGCGGCCTGCCAGTAAGATCGTGAACACGACCTGGCCCGGCGGCCCCAAGCTCAGGCCGGCCACCTACAGTGCGCTGCGCAGCTGGTTCAAAAAGAGCCGGAAAACCATGCCGGATGGCTCGACCCTGCTGGTGTTCGTGACGGACCATGGCACACGCGGGGAGGACAGCCCTGAGAACGGCAACATCTCCCTGTGGAACGAGTCCATGTCGGTGCTGGAGTTTCGCGCCCTCCTGTCCCAATTGGCGCCAGGCGTCCGCATCGTGCTCGTCATGAGCCAGTGCTTCTCCGGCACGTTCGCGAACACAATCTATGGCCTCGGGCGCGTGGTGCCGGAGGGCAACGTCTGCGGGTTTTTCAGTACTACCGACGATCGTTTTGCCTACGGCTGCTACGCGGAGGGGCGCGCGCGGGAGCAGATCGGCCACGCGTTCCAGTTCATCGACGCCCTGCGCACCAATGACTCCACGGAGGCCGCCCACCGCGACGTGCTGACCAAGGACGATACGCCCGACGTCCCGCTGCGCACCTCCGACGTCTTCCTCGACCACATCCTCCAGGACAACGCGTTGTCGATGGACCAGGAGTTTGCCACGCGGGTGGACGAGCTGGTGCGCGGAGCCCTGAGCCACGCCAAGGACTACGAGCCCGAGCTGCGAGCGCTCGACGGCGTCGCGGAGCAGTTCGGCATCGGCAACCCGCGCCGGCTCACCGAGCTCAACGGCGAGCTGGAGACCATCGAGAAACTGATCGAGAAGGCGGAGGGGACCGAGGAGCTGTGGAAGAAGGCACTGGACGACCTGCGCCTCGACAACCTGGAAGACTTCCTCGCCTCGCCCGCGGGCGCGAAGTGGAAAAACAAGGTGGAGACGGCCAAACTGGCCAAGCTCAACGACGACCAGCGCACCCGCGTGGCGGAGGGCTTCCTGCCGGCGCTGGCCAAGTTCAGCCGGTCCCGCCCCGCTGTGCAGAGGCGCCTGGACTCCCTGCGTAGCAAAGCCAACACGACGGCCGCCATTCGCTACCGCATGCAGAAGCGGGAGGCGGGCGCCCTGCGTCTGCGCACACAGCTGGTGCGCATGGCTGGACTCGAATACATCCGCGGACTGGACCGGGAGAGCCCGGACGCCGCGGCGCTCAAGCGCCTCACCGACTGCGAGGGGCACATCTTTGGCGACGCGAAGGGCAGCGCAACCGTCAAACGCGCCAAGCCGCTGCCGGAGCTCGCCGACGACGCCCAGGCCCTCGTGGACGCCTCCCCCTCCTGGCTCGGCATCAGCTACCGCCCCGTGGATGAGAAGGACACAGGCGTGGGCCGCGGCGCCGTCGTGGTCAGGCGGGTCGCGCCCGATTCCCCCGCAGCCAAGGCGGGCATCAAACCCAAGGACATCGTCTACGGCGCCCTCGGCAAGCCGTTCACCTCCACGCACGAGCTGCGCGAATGGGTCATGACGGCGCCGCAGCACAAGCCGCTAGCGCTGCTCGTCAAACGCGACGGTAACGACGTCAAGCTCGACATTTCCCTGTCTGCACACCCGCTCGAAGTGAGCTTCACGCCCAAGCCGAGCAAAGCTGGTGAGCTGGCGCCCGTGCTCGCGCTCACGGATCTGGACGGCAAGCCCGTGGCACTCGACGGCCGCGCCCATCTCCTGGTGTATTGGGCGACTTGGTGTGGCCCCTGCAAGAAGGCGCTCCCCGAGGTGCTCGACTGGTCTGCGGCCACGGGGACGCAGGTCATCATGGTCAGTGACGAGGAGCCCGACGTGCAGAAGCAGTTCCTCGCGAAGTTCAAGGGCCCCATGCCCAAACGCCACACCGTGGACGCGCAGCGGGACAGCTTCCGCGCGCATGGCATCCGTGGTACCCCTACCTTCATCCTCGTGGACGCCACCGGGGTCATCCGCCACCGCCAGACCGGCTATGGAAAGAAGGACGGATTGACCATCCCCGGTTGGACCTGGAAGAAGGCCAAACGATGAAGATCGTATCCAGTCTCGCGCTCGCCCTGCTCCTTTGCGTCGCCGGCTGTGGCGATGACGCTGCGGAAGAACCCGCCAACAACGGCACCAACAACGGCGCAAACAACGGCAACAACGGCAACAACGGCAACAACGGCAACAACGGCGCAAACAACGGCGCAAACAACGGCGCAAACAACGGC